>JASHVF010000178.1 GCA_030039615.1 Gammaproteobacteria bacterium
GCCCGCGGTGGCGCCCGCGCCCGCGGCGCCGGCGGCCGCGGCTGCAGCTGCAGCTGCAGAAGGCGTGACGGCTCGCGGCCCCGTCTCCCAGTACCGCGCCGAGGAAAGCGCGGCGCCGCCAGTGCCGGCTATGGCAGGTGCGCGGGCTGCCCCGGCGCAGGAGCCCCTGCCGCGAGCGGATCCGGACGCGCTCCGACAGGCCGCGGCGGGTGGCAACCTGACGGTATTGGCTCAGCGGCTGGCGAGCGGCGACGACATCGATGCGCGCGATGCCGAGGGCCGCACGGCGCTCATGCTGGCGACGCTCAACGGGCGCAGCGACGCCGTCATGCTGCTGCTCGCTCACGGGGCCGATCCGCGCGCGGCCGATGCCCACGGCACCACGCCGCTGCAGGCGGCCATCGCGGCCGACGAGCGCGACATCATCACCGCGCTGCGGCGCTATGGAGCCCGATAGAGAAAGGCGCGCAGCGCCGGGTAGTAGAGCGGGCTCAGCTGGACGTCGTTGTGAGTCGCGCCAGGCACCAGCAGGGTGCGCCTGAGCGCGGGCGTGATCGCCGCGAGCAGCGCGTCGGAGCGCGCCCGCAACACGACCTCGTC
Source organism: Gammaproteobacteria bacterium (assembly GCA_030039615.1). Taxonomy (GTDB): domain Bacteria; phylum Pseudomonadota; class Gammaproteobacteria; order Steroidobacterales; family Steroidobacteraceae; genus 13-2-20CM-66-19. The sequence continues at coordinate 601 of JASHVF010000178.1, forward strand.
GTCCTCGGCGATCACCACCAGCGTAGGCGCCGATACCCGGCCGATGCGCGCCGCCGAGTCGTAGCGGTCGCGCAGCAGCACCCGCACCGGCAGCAGCTTGTAATGGTCGGCGGCGACGTTCGCGATGCTGTCGAAGGGCGTGATCAGAATCAGCCGCTCGGCGGGCCGCGCGGCGGCGAGCGCCACTGCGACGCCGCTGCCGAGGCTGCGGCCGATGACGGCGATCGGCGCGTGTCGGGCACTCACCGCGTCATAGATCGCCGCGGCGTCGGCCAGCAGCGCCGCTTCCGAGGGACGACCCGTGCTGCCGCCATAGCCGCGGTAGTTGACCAGGTAGACGGCGCGATCGGGAAAGGCTGCGTCGAAGTCCGGGATGTTGGCGCCGACGTCCTCGGCGTTGCCGCCGAAGTAAATGAGTGCCGGGCGCGCGCCGCCGTGCAGCTCCCACACTTTGAGCGTGGCCGTGCCGCGCTCGATGCGCAGCGGCTGCGCACCGGGGCGTGCGACCTCCGGAGTGGGCCGGTACAGGAGCCGATCCTGCAGGAAGTAGAGTGCACAGCCGGCGAGCGCATAGGTCGACGCCGCGATGAGCGCCAGGCGCACGGCCGCGTTCACGGCAGCAGCACCAGGCGGCCGGTCACGGCGCCGCGCTGCAGCGAGCTGAGCGCGCTCTCGGCCTCGGCGAGCGGCCGGCGTGTGAGCGGGATGGGCGCGATCCTGCCGGCCCGCACCAGCGCCATCATCTCGTGAGTCTCGGCGAGCGTGCCGGTGTTGGAACCGAGGATCGCGAGCTGGCGCAACGGAATCATCGGCAGCGGCAACTGCAGCGCGCCGCCGAAGAGCCCGACGACGACGATTCTGCCGCCGCGGCGCGCCACGCGACTCGCCAGCGCGAAGCTCGCCTCGGAGCCGACGAAGTCGATGACTGCGCCGGGACCGCCGCCGGTGTCGGTGCGGATACGGTCGGGCGTGCCGGGGTCGGCGGCGTCGTAGACCGAGCCGGCACCGACGCTGAGGGCGGCCTGGCGGCGCCCGGCGTCGATGTCCGCGACCAGCGGAGCGCTGCCGAGCGCCCGCGCGAACTGGATCCCCATCATGCCAACGCCGCCGCAGCCGATGAGGAGGATTCGCTCGTCGCCCTCGATGCGACCGAGTTTCTTGAGGGCCGAGTAGGCGGTGAGTCCCGAGCACATGCAGGCGGCCGCGAGTGCCGGCTCCACCTCGCCGTAGTCGATCAGGTAGCGCGGGTGCGGCACCATGACGTGCGTGGCGTAGCCGCCGGCGGCGCCGCTCGAGCAGCCGAGCTGGCGCGTTTCGCCTGAGCAGATGTTTTCCTCGCCGCGCCGGCAGGCGCTGCAGCGGCCGCAGCCGATCCACGGGAACACGGCATGGCGGGCGCCGATGCGGACCGCGGCGTCAGGTCCGGCCGCCGCCACGCGGCCCTCGATCTCGTGCCCGAGGACGTGGGGGAGCGACAGCTTCGACAGCAGGCGCTTGCCGCCGCCGAGATCGAACGAGCCCTCGCGCAGGTGCACGTCCGAGTGGCAGACGCCGCAGTGAGCCACCTCCAGCAGCACCTGAGTGCCCTGCGGTGTCGGGGTGGGAGTCTCGAGCTCCGCAAGCGCCGCCCCGAACTCCCGGACCACATAGCTCTTCATGGCGTGCTCCCGCTCACGGAATCTCATTATGATGAACCGGCCGTCATCAAACCGTCGTAAAACTTGTGCCTAATCGTCATCTGGCCCGAGAGGAGACGCCAGCACATGACGGACGAGCGCAGCACTCACGCCGCCGAGCTCGATTACAACCCATTTTCGATGTCCGACTCGAGTCTCGACGCAGCGCGCCGCGCGCTGATCCGCCTGATCGAGATCACCTCGGGCCAGACCAACCTGCAGCAGAAATACCGCCAGTACCGCGCGCGCACCTCCGCGGGTGCCTCCTTCTGGGACGAAGCGGTACGACTCCTCGAGCTGCGCCTCGATCTGGATCGCGGCGCACTCACGCAGATTCCGCCGACCGGTCCGCTGATCGTCGTCGCCAATCACCCCTTCGGAATCCTCGACGGATTTCTGCTGTGCTGGCTGGTGAGCCAGGTGCGGCAGGACTTCAGGATCATGCTGAATGGCGTGCGCTGCGTGCCGGAAATGGCACCGTACTCGATCGTGGTCGATCTTTCCGGCAGCCGCCAGGCACAGAAAACCAACGTGCAGGCGCGCACCGACGCGCGCCGCACGCTCGAGCAGGGCGGGGCGCTCCTGATCTTCCCGGCGGGTGGCATCTCCACATCGCCCGATCGCTGGGGACGTGCGCCGGCGATGGATGTCAACTGGCACCCGTTCGTCGCGCAGGTCGTCACGCGCTCCCAGGCGCCGGTTCTGCCGGTGTGGTTCTCAGGCCAGAACAGCCGCCTGTTCCAGATCATCAGCCACTACAGCCTGACTTTGCGCTGGGGGCTGCTGATCAGTGAGAACGTGCGGCGGCTCAAGGAAACCGTTCGCATCGTGGTCGGTGAGCCGATTCCCTTCCATGCCCTGCCGACTCATCACGACCGCGCCTCGCTGGCGCGGGCGCTGTGCATGAGCACGTACGCACTCGGCGGCATCGACGCCTCGCTTCCCGGTCTGGTCGGCGACTGGCCGAAGGCGCTGCGGCCGAAGGCGCCGAAGAGCCGGCAGCGCAACGCGTTCGCGCGACTGTTGCCTCGTCCGCAGCGTGAGAGCGCCGAGGCCTAGCGGGTCTTGGGCGCGCTCTCGATCGGACCGCCGGCGGCTTTCCAGGCGGCGAGACCGCCTTGCAGATGAAACGCCGAGCATAGCCCCGCGTCCTGGGCTGCCCTGACGGCCATCGCCGAGCGCTCGCCGAAGGCGCAATAGAAGAGCAGGCGCTTGCCGCTCGAGCGGGCCAGCGCGTGCAGCGTGCCGCCGGCACGGATGCTTTCTTCCAGGGCGGGATAGGGGACGTGCAGGGCGCCGGCGATGCATCCGTGCCGGTCGCGTTCGGCAGGTTCGCGCAGGTCGATGACGATGACGTCGGCCCGGCCGACGAGCGCACGCGCGTCCGCGGCGCTCGCCGCCCAGCCGCGCGCGGCGACTTCCTCCTGATGCAGCCCCACCTTCATGTTGGCGGGCACGGCAACGTCCATCATCTTCGGGTTGGCGAGCCTCAAGTTGCCCATCAGCTCGACGTACTCCTCCACCGAGCTCACCTGCAGCCGCGGGTTCGAGCGGCGCTCCTCGCCGATCGTACTCACGGTGTCGCCCTTGTAGTCGTGCCCGGGATACACGAGCGTCTCCTCGGGGAGCCGCAGCAGCCGCCCGAAGATCGACTCATACTGGGCCCGCGCGTCGCCGTTCTGGAAGTCGGTGCGGCCGGTGCCACGGATGAGGAGCGTGTCGCCGGTGAAGATCCGGTCAGCCAGTCGAAAGCAGTAGGAGTCGTCCGTGTGGCCCGGGGTGTAGAGCACCTCGAGATCGAGCCCTTCGATCTCGAGGCGGTCGCCATCGGCGACGCGCATCGACACGACGTCGACCCGGCTGCGCTCGCCCATGACGGTGACGCAGCGGGTGTGGTCGCGCAGCGCGCCGAGACCCGTGATGTGGTCGGCGTGCAGGTGCGTGTCGACCGCCTTGACGAGCCTCAGATCAAGATCGCGCAGCAGCTGCAGATAGCGGTCCACCCGCTCGAGCACCGGATCGATGAGCAGCGCCTCCCCGCCGCGCCGCCCGGCGAGGAGGTAGCTGTAGGTGCTCGATGCCGCGTCGAACAGCTGCCGGAAGATCACGCGCAGCCACCCGCACGCGGCCGGCTTACGAGCGCGGTTGCGGCACGATGCGGATATAGGGCCGTGGCGACTTCCAGCCGTCCGGGTAGATCTTGGCCGCCTCGTCGTTCGAGACCGAGCCGGCGATGATCACGTCCTCGCCCTGTTTCCAGTTCACCGGGGTCGCGACGCGGTGCTTGGCGGTGAGCTGCAGCGAGTCGATGACGCGCAGCACCTCGTCGAAGTTGCGGCCGGTGGTCATGGGGTAGACCAGGATGAGCTTGAGCTTCTTGTCCGGACCGATCACGAACACGTTGCGCACCGTCTGGTTGTCGGCGGCCGTGCGTTTGGCGGGATCACCGGAAGCGCTGGCGGGCAGCATCTCGTAGAGCTTCGAGATGGAAAGGTCCGGGTCGCCGATCATCGGGTAGTTGACCGCGTAGCCCTGCGTTTCCTTGATGTCGTTGGCCCATTTGGAATGACTATCGACCGGGTCGACGCTGAGCCCGATGATTTTCACGTTGCGCTTGTCGAACTCGGGCTTGATCCGGGCCATGTAGCCGAGCTCGGTGGTGCACACCGGCGTGAAATCCTTCGGGTGCGAGAACAGCACCGCCCATGAATCGCCGATCCAGTCGTGAAAGCGAATCCGGCCTTCGGTCGTGTTCGCCTCGAAATCCGGAGCAAGGTCGCCAATCTTTAGAGTCATCGCATTCTCCTCAACATCGAATTGACAGGCTCACGACACCGGCCGCCGGCGGCGGAACGCTCGGGAACCTCGTTGGGTGGGCCAATAGTCTACCCCGGTGTGATGCCCCTCACGAATCTGCGAGTCGGGGCCGCGATTTCACTTAGTCGGTATATGCATATGCCGAAAAACGAGAGGTAGGAGACCTCGCGGAGGGGACTTTCGTGCACATTCAGCAGGGTATGTATGGCTACTGGAACGCCGCCTGGGGCGCGCCGGTCACTCAGGCGGGCGCCTCGTCCGTGGCCTGGGCCGGCGCAGGTGGCGATGCCGGCGGCTCGAGCTCGACTGAGAGCGCGCAGGGCGGTGGCGACTACTACAGCACGCCTCAAGCCGGCGGGGGCAATCTGCTCATGCAGGCGCTGGCGCAGGCGCTCGAGTCGCTCGGGCTGACACTCTCTTCGGACACTTCGGGCTCGCAGGCGCCTGCGGCGTCCGCTGCGAACTCGACCTCGAGCAGCACGGCCGCGAGTACCGGCAGCGCCGGCAGCGCTGCGGCTGCCACTAGCGCCGCTGCGCCGCCGGCGAGCTCCGGCAGCGGCTGCTCCCCGCAGGTGCGCTCGATCGCAGGCGACATCCGCCACCTCATGCACGCGCTGTTCGAGGACGTGTGGGCGGAGAACCTCCTGGCGCCGAGCTCCGGCGCGACCGGCTCGAGTGCTACGACCGCCAGCTCGACACCCTCAGGCTCGTTTACCTCCGGCCTGGCGGCCCTCGTCAGCCAGATCCAGTCGGGATCGGCGCCCGCAAATCTGCAGCAGGCCTTCGACAGCCTGGTCGCGAATCTGCAGCAGCCGAGCGGCGCGGTGCCCGATCCCATCTCGCAGGGCGCGTCGGAGGCCTCGGCCCCGGCGCTGCTGCTGCAGTTCCTGACCAATCTGCAGACGAACCTCGGTCTCGGCTACGGCGGCTCCGCGAGCGTGCCGGCGCAGAGCGCGACGACCGGATTGACGGTAAACACGCTCGCCTGAAGGCCCTGAAGGAACGACGGACGCGTACCGGGGCGAAGGAGCTGAAACTTGAACCTGCTGGCTCTGGCTGTGTTTGCAACCATGGACGAGGCGGCGCTCGATGCGCTCAAGCACGCGGCGGCGATCTGCGACCCGCGCTACGAGTGCGGCGGTGTCGTGCGGCGCGTGCCGGGCGGCTTCGAGGCCACGGCGCTCTTCAGCTCGAAGAAGCCCTTCGGGGTGGATCTCGGCGAGTTCTACGGCCCGGACGTAGTCGCCGACTTCCACACCCACATCTGCTCGATCCATAACAGGGCGTTCGCCGATTTCTTCTCTCCGGCCGATGCCTACGCCAACCAGGGGCTGCACACCGTCGGCTACATGCTGAGCCTGTGCGACTGGAACATCCGCCGCTACGACCCGGCGCAGGATGACCGCGACGACGAGGAAGTGGACTTCACCAGCGGCCGCGTCATCTATCTCACCTGCGGCCATATCGTCGGATGGGTGCCGCCGGTGGCGTGGTACGGTAGCGAGGCGCAGCAGGTGCTCGCGCGGCGCCCCGGCAAGCCGACGACGATCAAGCTGAGTGTCACCTGCGACGGCGCCTCCTGCGAGCACCTCGCGGCGCCACCGCGCAGCGCCCCCGGCGAGACCCCGTCGCGCTAGTGATCGCTGCTGCGGCGGCCGCGGCTCGCGCGCCGGTCCGGGCTCACGGGGCTCGTGCTCCGTAACCCGGTCGTTTCCGACTCGCGGCGCGGTCCGGCACGCCGGTCCGCATACTTCTTATAGGTGCACGGGCAACTCGCGGGTGAGGTGCATTCCGCGAGCGGCACCCGCGGCGCCTGGGCGCTCAGGAAGCGTTTGCCCTTGAGCGCACGGGCCGCCTCGCAGCTGCCGCTCGCGCACACGATCGAGACCGCGTTCCAGCTCGGCTTAGGCATGGGTATCTGCCACCGGCGGCGGCGCCCCTAGTCCTCGACCGCCAGCGCGGTGACCAGCGCAGTTCCGTTAGGACTGCCCCAGCCAGTCACCAGGTCATAGCCCTTGACCGCCGAATAGGAGCCCGATTTGCCGCTCGTGATGTCGTGAAACAGAGTGTCGTAGCTCGAGCCGACGCCGAAAGCGTAGACATACGGATTCAAGAATCCGAGCGTCGAGTAGCCGCCGGCCGCCAGCTGCTCGTTGGCGAGCGCCACGTATGCGGCCCACATCGGGGTCGCGAAACTCGTGCCGCCGTACTCGTTCGCCGTGCAGGTGGTCTGGTCGGCGCACACGTAGAAGGTGAAGTTCGCATTCGCCGAGACGTCCGGACCGTTGCGGTAGGTGGTCGAGCCCTTGTTGCTCGAATTGATCACGCCCGCCTGCGACTGCCAGGAGGGGATCGGGATCTTGTCGGGCGATATGCCGCCGCCCGAGTCGCTCCAGGCGGTCTCGGACTTCCATGGGCCGGCCGCGCTCGAGGTCGTGAGATCGGTGCCGCCGACCGAGATGACGTAAGCGGCATCCGCCGGCCACGCTTCGTTGCGCCGTGACCAGGTGGAGTCATCCCCCGAGGCGGCGAAGAAGTTCTGGCCCTGCGCGGCCATCTTTTCCCAGTAGGGATTGAGCGTCGAGGGATCGGCCGGAGTCCAGCCCCACGAGCAGCCGATGGTGGTCGGCAGCGGGCTGTGGGTGGTCATGGCGCTGATGATCGCGGTGTCGGTCGAGCCGATGTACATCGTCAGGCTGGCGAGCCCCGGCGCCATGCCGATCGCCTGCGTCATGTCGATGGTCTGTTCGGTGTCGTCGCACCCCGACTTGTACACGCAGCTGGTGCTGGTGCCGTCGGTGGAGAGGAGCGTGATCGGCACGCTGTTGGTCTGCCCGACGTTCGTGAAGTAAGTGTCGAGGTCGGTGAGATCGGTGCCGTAGTACTCGAGCAGCCCGAGGTTCTGGCCGGCGCCGGTGAGCGTGCCGCCGTAATACGCGGCCCGCATGTCGCTGCCGAGGAACGAGGCCGAAGGACCCGAGCCGGTCGTCGCATGGTCGACCAGCGAGCGCGGGTTCACCCCGCGGGCGGCGGCGTAGTCGCTGCGGCGCACGTAGCGCGGCTGGGGGATGGAGTAGTTATCGAGGCCCGAGACGTGCCACAGGGCGAACGTCAGGTCCGTGGTGGGCTCGCGGTCGGGCGCGAAGAACACCCGATCCTCGCTCGGATGCCGGTAGGTGAGCATCTGCACGTGGAATGCGGCCTCCACCGCATACACCGGGCCCGCTACCTGGACCTCCATGCCGTCGCGCGAGCCGCCGACCACGGTGAGCCCGTGGCTGCCGAGATAATCGACGACCGCAGCGTAGTCCTCCTGGGTCGGGCCGAAGCGCTCGGTGAACTGCGCGGGTGTCAGGTAGTGGCGCGTGTGAGCCGGCGTGCTGTAGAGCGCCGCAAGAAAAGCATCGAGGCCCGCCTGGTCGCGCAGCGCCAGGACCACGTCGAGCCGCAGAGTCTCCGTGGCGGGCAGGTGCCCCACGACGCTGGTCTCACCCTGGACATCGCGCACGTGGCGCGTCATGAGCCCTGCGGCCTGCGCATCAATCGAGACGACTGCGGCTGCCGCAAGCAGCGCCGCGAATACCCCCCTACGCATAGTTCCTCCTCACGTTGTTTAGTTGTCCCCGGGGATTGCCCCGGGAGTGAATGGAACGACGACCATCGCTGGCGCCGCGCAGGCTAACACCCGCGTCGACCGGATCGCAATGTGGTCTGCGGGCGAGGCACGCCTACATGCGCTCGCTGCCGCGACCGAGAGCCGCGGAGCCGAGGTCCTTGACGACCGTCGACAGCAGCACCGGCTCGGAGTGGTGTGCGCGGTACTTGGTCACGAGTACGCGGTCGATGACCCGGAAGCCATAGCGGTTGAAGAGCCCTTCGTTGCGGCGCGTCGTGAAGGTCACCATCTGGCCATATACCCTGCGGTGGCCGTGCGCGCGCAGGAAGTCGAGGAAGGCCTGGATCAGGGCGCGGGTGCTGCGCACACTGCGCGCCTCGGGCAGCACGTTCAGGTGGAAGTGCGGGGTGTTCCGTGGCGCCGCCGGCACCTCGCGCCAGCTGTTGAGCAGCACCCAGCGGAGGAAGGCGCGCGAGGCGCGGTTGTAGGGACGCGTGTAACAGCGATACAGGGCGCGCGCGGCGACCGCGATGTTGGCGAACGCCTGGAAGGCCTGCTTGCGCAGCGGATGGCGGCAGCCCATCAGGTAGCCGCGCACCTGCCCGCCGAGCTCACAGACCAGCAGCGCGTCGGGCTCGAAGCGCGTGTAGTAGCCGGTCAGGTAGTCGGCGAACAGCTCGCGGTCCTCGAATACCGGGTCGATGGGCCGGCCGAGGAAGCCGGTGTCGGCGCAGATGCGGCGTACTGCTTCCCGATCGGCGGGGCGGTAGGGGCGCAGCTGCACGGCGTCGGCGTCGCTCATCGGGTGAGCGCGAGTGTACCGGCTGGACTGATACGGGCGCGTGACAGCCGCCGGCGCTATAGTGAACGGCACAAGCACAATAATCAGGGGAGCCCCATGAAGGTCATCAGCGCGGTGTTGGCAGTCGGCATCTGGGCGTGCGCCGGCACGGCACCGGCGGCGCAGGCGCCGACCATTCGCGACACGCTGCGGCAGGTACGCCTCTCCGACCCGCACCTCTCCCCCGATGGCAAGAGCGTCGTGCTGGTCGAGTCCCGGGCGGACGTCGAGAGCGACGAATATCGCTCGGAGCTGGTGCTGGTCGAGCTGCCGGGCGGCCACCTGCGGCCTGTGACGCGCGACCGACACCACGCAGCCTCGCCGCGCTGGTCGCCCGCGGGCGATCGCATCGCCTTCATCGCGCCGGACGCCGACAAGCACGGCCAGGTGTTCGTGCTGCCGATGAGCGGCGGTGACGCGCTGCAGCTCACCAGCGGCAAGGATGCGGTATCGCAGTTCGCCTGGAGTCCGGACGGAGCGAGCATCGCCTATGCCGTGGAGGATCCGAAACCGGAGCTCAAGGGCGAGGACAAGTTCCGCACCGCGTTCCGCGTCGGTAACGATGACTTTACGATCTCCGAGGCGGTGCGGCCGACACACCTGTGGCTGGTGCCATCGCAGGGAGGTGCGGCACGGCGGCTGACGAGCGGCAGCTGGTCGCTCCCTTCGAGCCTGCCGCCGGGGCCGCCTTCATCGCCCATTTCCTGGTCGAAGGACGGCAAGAGCATCGTCCTCGTCCGCCAGGAGACTCCCTCGACCGGCGATGGGCTGCTGACCCGCATCCAGGTGCTGGACGTCGCGAGCGGCGCGCTCCGCTCCCTCACCGGCGAGAGCCGTCTCGAGGGCTATCCCAAGGTATCGCCCGACGGGACCCGCGTCGCCTACTGGCGCAACCGCAACGGCAATGCGTGGGAGTTCCAGGATGTGTGGCTCGCGCCGTTCGCGGGCGGCGCCGGCCGTGACCTGAGCGCGGGCGCGGATGTGAACGTCTTCGGAACCTGGTGGTCGCACGACGGGCGCTCGCTGATCGTCGGCGGCAATACCGGAACCACGGTGGGCCTGTGGCGGGTCGGGATCGACGGCTCCACCGAGCGCATCCGGCTCGAGGGCGCCATGCCCACCAACGTCTACTGGATGGATCTCGACGTCGGAGCGGACGGCAAGCTCGTGTTTGTCGGCCAGACCAATGCCGATCCCGCCGAGCTCTACCTGCTCGCGTCCGGCAGCCACACGGCCAGCGCCGTGACGCACGAGAACGCGGCGCTCGCCGATCTGACGCTGGCGCGCACCGAGGGCGTGACCTGGAAGGGACCGGGCGGCCGCACGCTCGACGGTATCCTCACCTATCCCGCGGGGTACCGCGCGGGGCAGCAGTATCCCCTGGTGCTGCTCATCCATGGCGGGCCGACCTCTTCCTCGCGCGAGCGCTTTGGTCTGCTGCGCTACGTGCTGGCGACGCACGACTGGCTGGTGTTCGAGCCGAACTACCGCGGCAGCGACAACGGCGGCAATGCGTTCGCGGCGGCGATCTACCGCGATGCGGGCCAGGGTCCGGGCGAGGACGTGATGTCGGGAGTCGAGTACCTCAAGAGCCGCGGTCTGGTGGACGCGCAGCGCATGGCGGTGACCGGCTGGTCGTACGGCGGATTCATGACCACGTGGCTCGCGGGGCACTACCCGGTGTGGAAGGCCGCGGTCGCCGGCGCCGCCGTGACGGACTTCGTGGAGATGTACGACCTCTCCGACGGCAACGTCACCACGTCCGAACAGACGGGGGCTTCCCCCTACGTCGGCGACGGCATGGACGTGAACCGCCGCCAGTCGCCGGCGAGCGCGGTCACGCAGATTCGCGCCCCGACCCTCATCATGTGCGACACCGGGGATTTTCGCGTGCCCATCACGCAGTCCTACGGGCTGTACCGGGCGCTGGTGGACAACCGCGTCACCACCGAGTTCTACGCGATCCCGACCGGCGGACATTTCCCGAGCGATCCGATCCGTCAGATGGACGTGTGGCAGCGCTGGGTCGACTGGCTGCAACGCTACCTGTGAGCGCTGGCGGCCGGCGCCGCGAGCGGTCAGGGCGAGGAGGCGAGCTCGAGCTCGCGCAGGCGCGGGGCGGCCATGGTGCCCAAGCGCACCGAGGCGGCGTACAGCCCGGCCGCGAACACCACCAGCGCAACCACGAGGATCGCGCACGCCCACTTGTGGCGCGCCTCGAGCCGCGCGAGCGAGCTGAGGTACGAAAAGAAGGCGAGCGCCGCGGCGACCACCACCGTCGCATCGAGGCTCGCCCGCTGCCAGTAGCTGCCTCCGAGATGCAGCCACATACCGAACTCATCGAAGGTGAGTGCCATGGCGATGCCGTAGACGAACGCGGCGCGGCGCGCCGCGGTCGGGCCCGGGGTCGCCAGGAGTGTGTACGCACCCACCGCCGCCAGCAGGAAGATGCCGTAGTTGAGATGGTGGACGTGGGTGTCGCTGAGGAAGAAATAGAGGTTGGGAATGGCGCGCGCCATGATGAGGAACACGGTGATGCGCGCGAGCACGAAGGTGACGATGAAGGCGAACAGGGCGCGCCGCGCGAGCTCGTGAGTGCTCGGGCACAGATCCGGCGGCTGGTCGATGCGCATGCGCTCGGCAGCATAGCAACAATGAATTCGGGTCGCGGTGCAGCATGTGGACGGCAGGAAGCTCTGGGGCGCAAATCTCGGCGGCGCGATCGGCGGCGGGGTCATCGCGTACGATGCCGGACATGGCGAGAGAGTCGCGGCGGCCAGCGGCCTCACCGAGGTGCTGTGGCCGACGAGGATCACGACGGCCAAGGTCTCGATCCTCGGCCTCGGAGCGCATTGAACTGTCACGATTGTCGGCTAGAGTCGCGCTCTTTGGTATCGGGGCGCTCGTGCAAAGACGGCTGTTCCTGTGCGGGGCGGTGTTGGCGGCCTTCGCGCTGACGCTTGCGTTCGTCTCCTGGCACGAGGGCCTGTGGCACTCGGTCGCTGCGCCGCTCGTGACGGCTGCGGCCGAGCCGCCCGACCTTGCGCCGACCGTTTCCCTGGCGGCGGCGACTCCCGCCGCGGAGGTCGTGCCACCCGCTGCCGCGACGGTCCCGCCTGCGCATGAGAACGCGCCGTCCTCAGGCCCCGATGTCGCTGCCGTGCTCGTGCGCCGCGACCGGGGCGGGCGCGGCTCGAGAACGCGCTAGGCCCGCTCTCATCGATGCTGCCGCGCTACTGCCTCCTCGCGCTTGCGGCATGCGCGCTCGCGCAGAGCGCACACGCGGGGAGTTCTGAGGGCGATCCGTGCAGCCGCGCGGCACCGGGTGCGGAGATACCCGAGCCACGCGAGCTGCACAGCGAGCACGGAGTTCTCGAGGTCGAGCTCAGCATTCACAACTATCGCGAGCCGGACGGCTCGGTGCGCTACTGCTACCTGCTCCCCGACGGCGGCGAATCGCCGGCGCTGCGGCTCAGTCCCGGCGACCTGTTGATTCTGCACCTGACGAACGACCTGACCGACATCTCCCCCTCAGGCAAGCCACCTCCGGTGGGCGCGCACTCGCACGCGGCGCACTCCCGGGAGACGCACGGCCCGGATCCCTGCAGCAGCGGCGCCATGACGCCGGTATCGACCAACCTGCACTTCCACGGTTTGACGGTGCCGCCGGTCTGCCATCAGGACGACGTTCTGCGGACCTCGGTGCAGCCGAGCGACGGGCCGTTCGAGTATCGCTTCAGGATTCCGCTCAACGAGCCACCGGGCCTCTACTGGTATCACCCGCACATTCACGGGTTCAGCAGCGTGCAGGTCTCGGGCGGCGCCTCCGGGCCGATGGTCATCGAGGGGCTCGAGCGCGCCACCCCGGACGTGGCAGGGCTCCCCGAGCGGCTGCTGGTGATCCGCGACCAGGCCCTGGTGAACCCCGACGCCCCGCCTTCGAAGTCGGAGCCCGTCGTGCCGAAGATGCTCATCGACCGGGACGGCGACGCCGCCAATAACGGCACCGGCTTCGGCAAGCCCGCCAAGGACCTGTCGATCAACTTCGTGCCGGTGCCGTACCCCGACTACCCGCCCGCGCTGCTGCGCATGCGACCCGGCGAGCGGCAGCTGTGGCGTGTGCTGAACGCGAGCTCGGTGACCTACCTCAATCTCGCCGTGCTCTTCGGCCGCACGGCGCAGCGGCTCGGTCTCGTGGCGATCGATGGCGTGCCGATGAATGCGCCGCTCGGGCGCTCGCCTCCGGTCACCTGGGTCGATCACATCGGCGTGCCGCCGGGGGCGCGCGTCGAGTTCATCCTCGACGGCCCACCGCTCGGCGTACCCGCGCTGCTCGTGACGCGCACCGTCGACACCGGGCAGGGCGGCGAGAACGACCCCAACCGTGCGCTCGCCTCCATCGTCGCCAGCGCGGATGCTCCCGAGCCACAGTCGAAGCTGCCGGCCGTCTCCGAGGCGTTGCCGCCGCCCGCATTCCCGTGGCTCGGCGACGTCACGCCGCTGCGCGTGCGGCACTTCTACTTCTCGGAGAAGCTCCAGGATCCCAAGAATCCGAACAGCGCAACAGATTTTTACATCACCGAGGAGGGCAAGACTCCGGCGCCGTTCGATCCGAGTGCCGCCGCGCCGGATATCGTGGCCTACCAGGGCGACGTGGAGGACTGGGTGATCGAGAACCGTTCGACGGAGTTGCACGCCTTCCACATCCACCAGCTGCATTTCATGCTGGTCGATTGGCTGGGAATGCCCGTCAACGAGCCGTTTCTGCGCGACACGGTCAACGTTCCGTACTTCAGGCCGCAGATGCTGCAGTACCCGAGCGTGCGGCTGCGCATGGACTTCCGCGATCCCAACACGGTCGGGACTTTCGTCTATCACTGCCATCTGCTGGAGCACGAGGACGGCGGCATGATGGGCACCATCCGCGTCGAACCGGCAGCCGCGTCGCCGGAGCCGGCGCACCAGTCCAGGCTGAAGGTGCCGGATTCACACAACGATCAAGTGTCTGCAACACGGCCTCTCTAGGTTGCGCACCGCGGTCCCTTGCGATCGCGATACGACATGAGGGAGGTCGCATGAAGGTCAAACGGTTTGTGTCGCATACCCTCGGCGGGTTGCGCATGGCGGCGGCATCGCTCGCGACGCTGCAGCTCGCGATGGGTCCGGCGCTGGCGGCCCCGCTGCCCGCGTCCAGCAGTTCCGCCCCCAACAACAGCGCTGTCACCACGTCGCCGATCAAGCACGTCATCGTCATCATCGGCGAGAACCGCAGCTTCGATCACGTATTCGCCACCTACGTGCCGCAGCCCGGCCAGACGGTCAACAACCTGCTGAGCGAGGGCATCGTCCAGCTGGATGCCAACCGCAACGCCATTCCGGGCCCGAACTTCTACAAGGCGCAGCAGCTCTCCGCTTCCGATCTCGGCAGCCAGGACACCTTCCTGCTGAGCCCGCCGAAGCAGCTGTTCCCCAACAACACGCTGCCCGCGCCGGAGGCCGGCGGACCCTCGGGGGCGGATGGCTATTTCACGCCGAGCGGGTCATACACGACGATTGCGTGCGGCACGACGACCGTCAACGGTACCACCAGCACCGTTTATCTCGACCCGGTTGCCTGCGCCCAGGTATCCGAGGACGGATTGCCGAACGCGGCCGACGCCAACAGCCTGACCTACTACCAGTCGCTGGCCTCCGGCGGCACCGGCCAGTACAGCTACACGCCCGACCTGCGCATCGTCAACTTCTGGAACCTGCCGGCCGGACCGTTCCAGCTCACCAACGGCACCCAGCAGGCGACGCCTGGCTACAGCCTGGCGTACACCGACTACAGCGCGAGCCCGGTGCACCGCTTCTACCAGATGTGGCAGCAGCTCAACTGCAGCGTGCAGAATGCCTCGCCCGGCAACCCTTCGGGCTGCGACGCGAAGCTCTTTTCCTGGGTGGAGGTCACGATCGGTGCCGGCGACAACGGCCTGACGCAGGCGCAGTACGCTTACAACTACTACGCTCCCTCGTTCAGCGAGTTCTTCAGCTACCCGAGCGGCTACTCCGCCTCGGATCCGCCGACCGAGGCGCAGTGGACCGCGAACGAGTACGCGCTCTATGACTCGGTCCCGGCCACCACGGGTGAAGGCTCGAGCGCGCTCGGGTTCTACAACATGCAGCAGGGCGACGTGCCGTACTTCAAGAAACTGGTGGATACCTACGCGATGAGCGACAACTTCCACCAGTCGGTCGACGGCGGCACCGGTGCCAACCACATCATGCTGGGTCACGGCGATGCGATCTGGTTCAGCGACGGCAACGGCAATCCGCAGGTGCCGCCCAACGGCGTGCAGGTGTACAGCGGCACTCCCGACCAGGGTGTCGTGAATGAGGTCGAGAATCCCAATCCCATGGCAGGGACCAACAACTGGTACACCGAGGACGGCTACGGCGAGAGCTATAACTCCGGCTACCCGCCGCCCTACACTCCGGCCGCCGACGGCGGCGCCGTCTACGGCGGCGGCTCCTACAGCAACTGCTCGGATCCGACGCAGCCCGGCGTGGGGCCGATCCTCGCCTACCTCGCCGAGCTGAACGTCAACCCGCGCTGTCAGCCGGGCCACTACTATCTGCTCAACAACTACAACCCGGGCTGGTTCGGCAACGGCACCAATGCCTACACCGATCAGAACCCGTCCAACACGCCGTTCACCATTCCGCCGTCCTCCGTGCCGAGCATTGGCGATGACCTGAATAACGCCAACGTCTCCTGGAAGTACTACGGCGACCAGTGGAACAACTACGTGCCGGACCCGTACCAGGAGAACTACGGCACCAACGGCCCGAACGCGGACGAGTACTGCAACATCTGCAACCCGTTCCAGTACGACACCTCCATCATGTCGAACCCGGCGCAGGTCGCGGCGCATATCCAGGATACGCTCAACCTGTATGCGGATATCGCCGCCGGAACGCTGCCCGCGGTTGCCTTCGTCAAGCCGAGCGGCTACGTGGACGGCCATCCGGCCTCCTCGAAGCTCGATCTCTTCGAGGGCTTCGTCAGGAAGATCGTCGACCAGGTGGAGAGCTCACCGTACGCGCAGGACACTGCCATCTTCATCACCGAGGACGAGGGCGGCGGTTACTACGACTCCGGCTACGTGCAGCCGCTCGACTTCTTCGGCGACGGCACGCGCATCCCGCTGATCGTGGTGGCCAGTCCGCAGTACCTGCGCGCCGGCGGATACATCTCGCACCAGTACGCCGATCATGTCTCGATCCTCAAGTTCATCGAGCGCAACTGGAGCCTGCCGCCGGTCACCAACCGCAGCCGGGATAACTTCCCGAACCCGCAACAGCTGCCGGGGTCCTATGCGCCGCTGAACAGCCCGGCGCTCGACGACCTGTTCGACTTCTTCAACTTCCAATAGGGACAGCAGGGACAGCCAGGCCAGCAGCGACGAGAGGCGCCGGCCGGCCACAGGGAACAGGGTTAAGTCCTCTCAAGGGCCGCCACGAGGCGGCCCTTTTCTTTCGCCGGTGGATGTTGGCGCCGGCGCTTGCGGGTGAAGCGGCCGGGTCCGGCGACTTGACCCGGCCGCATCCCCGTTCCCAGGCGTGTTCGCCCAGGGCTCTCCCGTACGCGACGGGCGAGAGGCAAGTTAGCGTGCGGAAATTTCAGCGCGGTGATGCCGCGGTGAACAAGGCGCTACCGATTCCCGAACCGGTCACTGAAGACATCGTATTCGGCCCGGTAGGCGGCGCTGTGCATGGAGAAGGCGCCCATCACGCTGTGGAAGATGTCCCGCTGACTGTGGCGGCTCTGTGCCTCGAGCCGCGCCAGCTGCACGCCTTTGCGGCGCACGAACTCATCGGACATCCACAGCAGCAACGGAATCTTCTTCTGCACATCAGGCGCGATCAGGTAAGGGATGCCGTGCAGGTACATGCCGTACTCGCCGAGCGATTCGCCGTGGTCCGAGAGGTAGATCAACAGCACCGCCGTGTCCTTGAGCTGCCCGAGTACGCCGATCAGGCGCGTGAGGAAATAGTCCTCGTAGAGGATGGTGTTGTCATAGGCGTTGACCAGCTCCTCGTGGGTGCATTTGCCGAGCTCGACCGACCTGCACACCGGGCGGAAGCGTTCGAACTCAGGGGGGTACTTGCTGTAGTAGGCCGGCCCGTGGCTGCCGGACTGGTGCAGAACCACGAACACGCGCTGGCTCGCGGAGGCGCGGATGCGCTGCTCGAGCCCCGTGAGGAGCACCTCGTCGTAGGCGCAGTGCGCCGCGGCGCATGCGGCCTCGAGGTCGCCGGCTCGCTGGTAGGTCTGCACGCTGAGCGGCGGCTCGCCCCAGTTGCGGGTCCGCCAGATGACATCGATGCCGCTGCGCTGCAGGTACGAAGGCAGAGGCTCCGCTCGCCCGGAGAAGGGCGACGCGCTATCCAGGTCCGACAGAACGCAGCGGACCGCCGCCGTGGTGTAAGTGGCGCAGGCGGTCGCGTCCTTCAGGGCGAGCACGCCGGCTTGCGACAGCAGCGGATTCGTGGGACGGCCGTAACCATAGAGTTGAAAGCTCTGCGCGCGCGCCGCTTCACCGATTACCAGTACGACGACCGTCTTGCCGGTGGCGGAGAAGGTGGCGGCCGGCAGCTGCCTCGGTGTCCCGCCGGCCGTCAATCGCGGCGCCAGGTATCGCCCCGTGTTGATGAGGTACGACCACGGCATGATCATGCCGCCGATCCTCTTGGAGTTGTCGTCGAACCACAGCCAGCTGCGCGCGGCCAGCAGGCACCAGCCGACGGTGACCAGCACACAGAGCAGCGCCAGCGCGGCCAGGCGCGCGCGTGGTGTGGGGCGGATCCGGATCCGTGCCAGCAGCCAACAGGGCAGCGCGCCGAGCGCCAGGACACAGAGGACGAGGGCCGGGTGCAGGTACTCGGAGGCCTCGGCGCGGTCCGTGTTCAACACGTTGCCCATCATGGTCTCGTCGAGGACCACGCCGTAGGTCGCGACGAAGTACAGGGCGAGCGCGTTGCCGAGCGCCATCAGCATGCAGAACGGCCGCAGCAGCCGCTGCGAGACGAGGGCGAGCAGGCCGAGCGCCAGGATGCTCTCCGACAGCAGCACGACCAGGAGCGTGGCCAGCGTCAGATCGCCGGTGAAGGACGCCAGGTCCAGGTGGCGCGCCGCGAAGCAGAAGAGCGGCAGGTGGTAGAGGAGTGCGTTGACTCCCGCAGCCACCGCGATGAAGGTGGTGGCCGTGGGCTCAAACGGACGCGCAGGGGCCATCGCCTCCGCGCAGGCCCGCTAGGCCTTGCCTGCCCAGAGCTGCTCCATCTTCGTGCGGGTGGCCGCATCGGGCAGTCGCCCGCGGCCCGCAGCCTGGTTTTCCTCGAGATGCTCCAGCTTGCTCGAGCCGGGAATGGCGCAGGTGATCGCGGGGTGCGAGACGACGTACTTGAGGAAGAACTGGCTCCAGCTCGCGATCCCGAAATCCGCCGCCCAGGCGGGCAGCGTACGATCGCCGACCTGACTGATGAGGAGATTGCGTCCGCCGCCGAGCGGCACCGCGGCCATGACGGCGATCTTGCGCTGCTCGGCGAGGGGCAAGACCTCTGCCTCGGCACTACGGTCGCCGAGCGAGTAGTTCACCTGCACGAAATCTATGGGGTACTTGCGCATGTACTCGAGCAGCTGTGGATATTGCGGCGTGCGGATCGAGGTGATGCCGATGTAGCGCACGCGGCCCTGTTTCTTGAGGTCGGTGAGCAGCGGCATCATCGCCTCGACGCTCTCCACGAAGTGGACGAACAGCAGGTCGACTTTCTGCAGCCGCTGCATCGAGCGGTCGAAGCTCTCGCGGCCGCCGATGTCGCCGGGTCCGCCCGGGGCATTGAGCTTGGTGGCGATGAACATCTTCTGAGTGAGACCGAGCTCGCTCAGCGCCTTGCCGATCTGCACCTCGCTGTCGCCGTAGAGCGCGGCGGTGTCGATGACGGTGCCCCCGAGCTGCTGCATGCGCTTGAGGATCTCGCGCACATCGTCGTAGGGCGTGCGGCCGAACTGGTTGGTGCCGAGCCCCATGACCGGAATCTTCTCGCCGCTCGCCGGGATCGGCTTGGTGATGAGCGGTGCCGAACTGTCCGCCGCGCGCAGGCTGCGCGGCAGCGCGCCGACACAACCGGCCAGTAGTCCCGCCTGCAACACGTCCCGGCGCGAGAGAGGTGCTGCCAGTTCGCTTGTCATGAGCCAAGTATAGGCAATTGCGCGCCGCCGCTGTTACCAATTGCCTGTGCATTGTTGCGAGATATGACGGTCGGCCGCAGCGTTCACGCCGCAGCTTGGGCGACTGTCGCAGGCTATGTTAGGTTCGTGGCGAGTTGCGGCCGGGATGCCGCCATGACAGTGCTCGCGACCTTTGCTGACGAGGAGCTGTGGACCGGCGAGTCCATGATCGACGCGCTGGAGAGCAGCCACATCGTCTATTTTCCGCGTACGCCGGTCGCGTTGCCCGATGAGGCAACGCTGCGCTACCTGCGCAGCGAGCTGCCCTTAGAGCTGAAGCGCAAGAACATCAGCTATCACCCGGAAGCCGGCAGGCTCACCGGCCTGAAGGCCGACGCCGCCACGACGCAGCGGCTCAGGGCCATCCTCGAGCAGCATCTCGGCAATGTCGCCGCGTTCCTGCAGGCGCACCTCGCGCCGCTCTGCGAGGACTGGACCGTCGGCACGTGCAGCATCCGCCCAATACAGGAGCGCGGCCGCAACCTCAAGCCCCACGCCAGCAACGAGCTCATCCATGTGGACGCTGGCGCATACGGCGCGACCGATGGCGACCGCATCCTGCGCTTTTTCGTCAACTTCAGCGATCACGAGGATCGTGTCTGGGCGACCAAGGGGCCGATCGGGCGCATCCTCGAGCGTCACGGGCGCGAGGCGAGATCCGCTTCCCGCCGTATTCCGCCTGGATGGTGTTCACGGACAGCCTCAGCCACGCCAGCGTGTCCGGCCGCTATGCCTTCGTGACCACGATCATCGTGTGCCGCAGGCGCATGAGGCACCCGGAGTTCGCGCCCTTCGATCTGCTGCTGGCGCACCGCACGGCGCGCGCGGCGGCTACTGAGCCGTAGCCTGGCCTGACCCGCGCTCGCGGCCCGCGGGCCGTGCCGCCCGCGAGGGTCAGGATTATCCGCGTGTCCGAAGGTCGATCTGTTGGCATTATCAGGTCTGTGGCAACCACAGCGGCACCGCTGCTCGTCATCCCGATCGCATTCGGGACCTGCGTCGCGACTTTGATCGGCGGCCTGTTCGCGATCGCCATGCGCGACCGGCTGCACCTGATACTGGGGTTCAGCGCGGGCGCGGTGTTGGGAGTCGCCTTTTTCGACCTGGTCCCCGAGGCGCTCGCGCTCGGCCGAAGGCTCGACTCACGCGTGCTGATGGCGATCGTGGCGCTCGGCTTTTTTCTTTATGTGCTCCTCGATCGGAGCGTGGCGCCGCACGCGCACGGCCGCACGCACGAGCGGCAGGTGCGGCGCGGCTGGCTTGGCGCGGGCAGTCTCTCGATCCACAGCTGCCTCGATGGCCTGGCGATCGGCGTGGCGTTTCAGGCCGGCCAGGCGGTCGGCGTCGTGGTATCGGTCGCGGTGCTGATCCACGACTTCTCCGACGGCCTGAACACCGTCAACGTGGTCGTCAAGAACGGCGGAGACAGGAGGCTCGCGCTGCGCTGGCTGCTCGTGGACGCCGGCGCGCCGGTGCTCGGCGCGCTCGCGAGCCTGGCCTTGTCGCTGCCGGACGGCGTGATTGCGCTGGTACTGGCGCTGTTCGCGGGCTTCTTCCTCTATATCGGCGCGAGCGATCTGCTGCCGGAAAGCCATCACGCGCACCCGCGCTTCTTTACGACGCTCGCGACCCTGGCCGGCGCGGCGACACTCTGGGCGGTGACGCAGCTCGCCGGCTGAGGGTACTCTGAGGCAGCCACACGAGGCACGAGGGAGAGGGTCATGGGAGATCAGCGCGGGAAAGAGACCATTGGCCGGCGGCAGCTGCTCGGGCTCGGCGCCGCGGGCATCGTCGCGGCCGGGCTCAATGCGGTGTCCCGGACGGCGCGTGCCGCGCAAGGCGCGCCGACCGCCCTTTCTCCCGCACAGGCACTGGCGCGGTTGAAAGCGGGAAATAAGAGCTACGTCAGCCATCCGCAGCTTTGCTCGGTCAACCTTGCCGAGCAACGCAGCGCCGTTGCCGCGCACCAGGCGCCCTGGGCGACCATCATCAGCTGCGCCGACAGCCGCGTTCCGCCGGAACTGATCTTCGGCGGCCATGGCGTCGGCGAGCTGTTCGTCGCGCGGAACGCCGGCAATCTGGTCGACACGGCGACGCTCGGCACGGTCGAGTACGGCGCTGCCGTGCTTGGCTCGCCCCTCATCGTCGTTCTGGCGCATACCGCCTGCGGCGCCGTGCAGGCCGCTTGTGACATCGTGACCAGGAACGCGACCTATCCCGGGGCGATCGGCGCGATGATCGAGCCGATAGTCCCGGCGGCCCTCGCGGTCAAGAGCGACCCCGGCGACTTCGCCAATAACGCGGCGCGCGCGAGCGCCAAGCGCACCGCGGCGCGACTCACCGCGGCCAGCAACCTGATCGCCGGCCTCGCCGGCGCGGGGAAGCTGCAGATCGTCGCGGCGATCTACGACCTGAAGACGGGCGAGGTCACTTACCTCGACTGAGGCGCGAGCGCGCCGCCTACCACCAGCCGCGCCACTTGAACCACAGGATCGGCAGGATGGTGCTGACGACGATCAGCGCGAGACCGTACTGATAGCCGTAGCGCCAGCTGAGCTCCGGCATGTTGTGGAAGTTCATGCCGTACATGCTCGCGATCAGCGTCGGCGGAATCCCGACGACCGAGACGATCGTCAGGACCTTGAAGATGTCGTTCTGGTCGGTGTTGATGAAGCCGAGAATGGCATCCAGCAGGAACTGGACCTTGCCCCAAAGATGGCTCTCATAGTCACTGAGTGACTCGAGGTCGGCACGCACGGTAGCAAGCCGCGTCTGGATCTCCGGACGCAGCCAGTCGTGCGCCATCTCGCCGGTGAAGCCGACCAGGCGCTGCAGCCCCAGCAGGCTCTCGCGAATCTCCGAGAGACTTTCCCCGGCCGCTCCGACGGCGGCCAGCATCGTGCGTAGCGCGCCATCGTGGACGGTGCGCCGCGCCCGCGGGATCTGCCGCTCGAATACCCGCTTCGAGACCGTGCTCATCCTGGCGTTGATGGCCTCGAGCAGGTCGGCGCGG
>JASHVF010000179.1 GCA_030039615.1 Gammaproteobacteria bacterium
ATGAGCGCGGCATTCCCGCGCAGCGCCGAGCGGCTGCGCAGTTTCGGCGTCGCGACGCGCACGCTCGATGTGAGCGAGCTGCAGAAGGCGGAAGCGGCGCTTACCTGTATGAGCCTGATTCTCGAGGAAGAGCGCGGCGGCTCAGGCGCCCGCTAGCACGCCCGGCAGGGCCGACACGAACGCCTCCACTTCGGACTCCGTCCCGATCGTGATGCGGCACCAGCTGTCGTAGGGCGCAAAGTGCCGTCCGACCAGGATATTGCGCGCACGCATGAGCTCGGTGAAGCGCGGCAGCGGCATGCGGGTGTCGAAGAACACGAAGTTGCCCTGTGGCTCGCCGTAAGGGAGCTTGAGGCCCGCGAGCGCGGTGGTGAGGCGCAGCCGGCTCGCGAGGATCCGGCGCCGGGTGTCGCTCAAGTAGGCCTGATCGCCGAGGCTGGCGCGCGCCGCGCGCACCGCGAATACATTGGGCGTCGTCATGCGCGCCGCCGCCAGCTCGCGCGCCACGTCCGCTCGTGCGACCGCGTAGCCGCATCGGATGCCGGCCATGCCGTGGATCTTGGAGAAGGTATGCAGCACCACCACGCGGCGCGTGCCCTGGGTGAGATCGACGACCGAGGTGACCTCCGGCGCCGTGACGAAGTCGAGATACGCCTCATCGACGATGGCGGTGACGTGATCGGGAAGCGCCGCCACGAAAGCACGGATGTCGGCGGCGGCGATCGCCGTGCTGGTCGGATTGTTGGGGTTGCAAACATAGACCGCGCGGGTACGCGCCGTCACGGCCGCTGCCATGGCCGGGAGGTCGAGCCGCAGCCGCTTGTCCACGGGCACGAACCGGACGCTCGCGCCGCAGCTGTGCGCGTATTCGGTGATCTCGGTGAAGGTCGGCTCCGCGGCGATGATCTCGCCGCCGTCGCGCGCCGCCAGCAGGCCGAGCGCCCGCAGCAGCTCGCCCGAGCCCGTGCCGGTGACGATGCACTCGGGCGCCACCCCTTCGCGCGCCGCCAGCGCCGCCGCTAAAGGCTTGAGTTCATCGTCCGGGTAGCGGCAGCTCACGGCGATGGCCTCGCTGGCCGCCGCGCGCGCGGCCGGGGAGGGGCCGTAGGGGTTCTCGTTCCAGCAGAGGACGATCGGCTTGGTGAGGCCGTCCGCGACCGATTCGCGGCCGGCGGCCCGCAGTGCGAACCCGGGTCCGGCCAACATCAGCGCAGAGGCGGTCAAGAGGTCGCGGCGACTGAGGCTCATGGCGCTTCTCCCCCGGAATGCCCTAGTGTGGACGAGGCAGCCCGCCGGGGACAAGGGGTGAGCGAGTCGAAGATCAGCTGATCGTGTCGCTCGCCATGTTGGACGCCGCGCTCTGCTCGCCGGCGCTGGTGTAGGCGGCGACGGTAAAGTACCAGGTGCCCGTGGACAGGCCGGTGACGGTATAACTGGTCGCCGTGGCGCTCGAGACCGTGATCGTCTGGCTGAGGTCGGTCTCGCTGGTGCCGTAGCTGATGATGTACCCGGCGAGATTCGTGAGCGTCGAGCCGTCGGTGTTGGTCGTGGGCGCGACCCACGACAGACTCGCGCTCCCACTCGGCGCGGCATTGACCTGGATGCTGAAGGCCGCCAGGGAAGCCGACGCCGACCCATCGCTCACACTGATGACGATGCCGGAGAACGTGCCGACGTAGGAGCTCGAGGGCGTGCCCGTCAGGGCGCCCGTCGAGGTATTGAACGCGGCCCACGCGGGCAGGTTCTGCACGCTGTAGGTGAGCGTCGTGCCCGAGGGGCCGCTCGCGGTCGGCGTGAAGGAATAGGCCTGCCCCGCGGTAACCTGCGTCGCCGGCGTCCCGCTGATGGTCACGGTCGCCGCGGCCTGCACCTGGATGCTGAAGGAGGCGAGCGAGGCCGAGGTCTGCCCGTCGCTCACCGTGATCACGATGCCGGAGAACGTGCCCACGTTCGAGCTCGCGGGCGTGCCGGTCAGTGCGCCCGTCGAGGTGCTGAAGCTCGCCCAGGAGGGAAGATTCGTCACGCTGAAGGTGAGCGTCAGGCCGGAGGGGCCGCTCGCGGTCGGCGTGAAGGAGTAGGCCTGGCCGGCGGTCACCGTCGTCGCGGGCGTCCCGCTGATGGTCGGCGCCACGGTCTTGACCTGGATGCTGAAGGAGAGCGAAGCGGAGAGCTGGCCGTCACTCACCGTGATCACGATGTTGGAGAACGTCCCGACATTCGAGCTCGACGGGGTGCCACTCACGGTGCCCGTCGAGGTGTTGAAGGTGGCCCACGACGGCAGGTTCTGCACGCTGAAGGTGAGCGTCAGTCCCGACGGACCGCTGGCGGTCGGCGTGAACGAGTACGCCTGTCCCTCATTCACCGACGTGGCGGGCGTGCCGCTGATGGTCGGTGCGACCGCGTTGACCTGGATGTTGAATCCCGGCAGCGAGGCAGAGGTCTGCCCGTCGCTGACGCTGATGATGATGTTGGAGAAGGTGCCGACGTTGGAGCTGGCTGGCGTGCCGCTCAGCGTGCCGGTCGACGTGCTGAAGCTCGCCCAGGAGGGGAGGTTCGTGATGCTGAAGGTGAGCGTCAGTCCCGACGGACCGCTGGCGGTCGGCGTGAACGAGTACGCCTGTCCCTCGCTGACCGAGGTCGCCGGCGTGCCGCTGATGGTCGGCGGCTGTACGCCGACGGCGTTTACCTGGATGTTGAACGCCGGCAGGGCAGCCGACGTCTGGCCGTCGCTCACGCTGATGACGATGTCGGAGAACGTGCCGGTACTGGAGCTCGCGGGCGTGCCGCTCAGCTTGCCGGTCGAGGCGCTGAAGGTCGCCCAGGAGGGCAGGTTCTGGACGCTGAAGGTCAGAGTGAGGCCGGCCGGACCGCTGGCCGTCGGCGTGAAAGAGTAAGCCTGGCCTGCGGTAACCTGCGTCGAGGGCGTGCCGCTGATCGTCAAGGACGCCTCGGCGGCGACCTGGATGTTGAAGGCCGGTAGAGCGGCCGAGGTCGAGCCGTCGCTCACGCGGATCGCGATGTTGGCGAACGTGCCGACGTCGGAGCTCGAGGGCGTACCACTCAGCTTGCCGCTGGTGGTGCTGAAGGCCGCCCAGGAAGGCATGTTCGCGATGCTGAAACTGAGCGTCGTGCCGGATGGCCCGCTGGCGGTTGGTGTGAAGGAATACGCCTGCCCCGCGGTGACCTGCGTGGCGGGCGTGCCGCTGATGGTTGGCGCCGGCGACGGCGGCGGGCTGCCCGACGTCGTGGTCGCGTCCGTGGAGTCGTAGCCGCCGCCGCTGCCGCCGCAACCGGCGAGCGCAGCGGCCGCAAGCACACACAACGTGAAGGCGCCGAGCAAGGGCGCCCTGCCACCAAAAGCAATTTTCATCCGGCTCTCCATGTCCATGCGCGTGTTCGCCCGTATGGGCGACGCGGGTGCACTCGCGGCCGCTTGCACGGCTGGCCCGCGGGTTTCAACTCACCTGAGATTGAGTGGAGCGCCGTGCCCGCTGGGCACGACGAATCGAGAACGCTGCAGACACGCGACTTCGTTTCATCTGGCACTCCCTGTCCAGGTTCTGACTCGAGAGCCCGGTCCTAACCGACCATCTGAAACGAAAGCGCAGTTGCTAACGGCGAGTATGCGAGCCGATCGGCTCTCTCGCCGGCAACCCCGCTATCTCAGATAATCGAACCCTGAGACCGGAGGCTTTGCGTCCCCGCCTTGCGACGGGTTTGCCCTCGAGCGACCCGGATGCTAAGTCAAATCCGATCGCCGTTGCGTAACGCAGGACACATTTATGAAACGCGATTCGCAGACTTGCTGCAACGCGTCGTGACGTGGCGACAGCACCGCACTTTTGTTGTCGCAGCGCGCCGACGCTCGTGCGCAGCGCGCCGCCGGTCGCTGCGTGGCGCTGCGCGGCGGCAGTTGCGAGCCGCGTCAGCGACTTGCGCGCGACTGATGCGGCAGATGATTCAAAGTGAGCAGTTTCGGTAAGATTGCGGTCATGACCATGCAACTTAACGCGCGGCTGCGTATCGGAGCACCTGATGAGCTGCTGCTGGAGAGCGCCGATGGTCGCGCCGAGCCGCTGCATCCGCTGTGGCTGCGCGAGCGCTGTCGCGATGCCGTGAGCATGGATCTGCGCACGCAGCAGCGCCTGCAGGATCCTTCCGACTTCGCTCCGGACCTGAAGGTGACGGCGCTGTCGCAGCCGGCGCCCGGCGTGTTTCACGTGACCTTCAGCGACGGACACCAGGCGAGCTTCAGCGCCGCCGACATTCTCGCGGAGGCGGCGCTCGCGCCCGGCAGCCACGACTGCCCGGCGCCGCGCCTGTGGGACGGCTCGCTCAGGGATTTGCCGCGCGTGCGCTGGCGCAGCGAGCCGGCGGACGATGAGCTCAGGGCATGGCTCGAGTCGTTCCTCACGCTCGGCTTCATCATCTTCGAGGGCGTGCCGTCCGAGCCCGGCATGGTGCTCAAGGTGGGCGCGCAGTTCGGCTTCACGCGCGAAACCAACTTCGGTGCGCTGTTCAACGTGCGCTCGACGCCGGACGCGAACGACCTGGCCTACACCTCGATCGCACTCGACGCGCACACCGACAACCCGTACCGCACGCCGGTGCCGGGCATCCAGCTGCTGCACTGCCTGGTGAACCAGACGAGCGGCGGACTGTCGACGCTGGTCGACGGCTTTGCCGTGGCGCAGGCGCTGCGCAACCGCGAGCCCGAAGCGTTCCGCATCCTCGCCACGACGCCGGTGCGCTTCAAGTACCTCGACACGGACGCCGAGCTCACCGCCAGCGCGCCGCCCATCGAGCTCGATGTCACGGGCGAGCTGCGCGCCATCCATTTCAGCCCGCGCCTCGATTTCGTGCCGCTCTATCCGCGCGCGCAGCTCGAGGCCTACTACCGGGCGCGGCGGCTGTTCGATCACAGCCTGCGGGCGCCGGACTTCGAGATCCGCTTTCTGCTGAAGGATGGCGATCTGGTCATGTTCGACAATTGTCGGCTGCTGCACGGGCGCAGCGGCTTCGATCCCGCAGAGGGTTTGCGCCACCTGCAGGGCTGTTACATCGACATCGACGGACCCCGCAGCCTCTACCGGGTGCTGCGCCGGCGCCGCGAGCGCGCCGGCGAGCTGAGGCGCAGCGCATGAGCCGCATCGTCAGCTTCCGTGAGATGCAGTACGGCACGCGCGAGGACTACCTGCTGCTCGATGAGTCCGAGCGCGCCTACGCCCTGGGTCTCGCGGATCGGGTACTCGAGAGCCTCGCGAGGCTCGACCACTCGCTCGAGGGCTATCCGGTGAGCCGGCTCGGACACTCGCTGCAGGCGGCCACGCGCGCCGCGCGCGAGCGCGCCGACGAGGAGCTGATCGTCGCGGCGCTGCTGCACGACATCGGCGATGAGCTCGCGCCCTACAACCATGCGGAGCTCGCGGCCTCGATCCTGCGTCCTTATGTGCGGCCCGAGGTCACCTGGATCGTGGCGCAGCACGGCCTGTTCCAGAACTACTACTACGTGCATCACCTGGGTGGCGATCGCAACGCGCGCGAGCGCTTTCGCGATCATCCGTGGTATGAGGCGACCGCGCATTTCTGCGCGGCCTGGGACCAGTGCTCCTTCGATCCCGACTATCGCGCCGAGCCGCTCGGCTTCTTCGAGCCCATGGTGCGGCGGATCTTCGCGCGCGCGCCTCACGACCCGCGCTACACCTCGACCCCGATCAGCTAGCCGCAGGACCGGCGGCCGGCAGATGAGCGCCGCGGCACGGCAAGGCGTTGCCTCGCCGTGCGCGCTGATCGTGGTATGCGACTCAATCGGCAGCGTCGCGCTGTAGATTCCAGCGACAACTTTACCGAACTTTACCGTTTGGCGACCGCGCCCGGCGCCGCTCCTGGCCGGGCATTTGCATCAGGGGAATTCGGGCAGCAGACAGCTGTCGATCCCTCACGACACAGGAGTGTTCTACATGAGTATCAGTTCGATCAATGGCGCCGATGTGGGCTACACGCAGTGGAGCCAGTCGCTGGCGCTCGATTCCGCCAACGACAGCAGCGGCAGCGTCGCAGCCGGTGAGCCGCAGTCGCCGCCGCCGGGCGGGGGTTTCCTGCAGGCCATCTTCGAGGCGCTCGAAAGCTCCGGCATCGGCACCTCGACTTCGACCAGCGCCAGCGCCAGTGGCGGCACCACCGCCGCGACCGGCACCTCGGCCTCCTCGGGCAGCAGCTCATCGAGCACCGCTGACAGCTCGACGAGCTCCGCCACGAGCGATGCGGCCGCCCTGCAGAGCTTCCTGCAGGCGCTGTTCGCCGCGCTGCAGGCCCAGGCATCGAGCGGCACGAGCTCCGCGGATGCATCGGGCAGCGGCAGCGCCAGCGGCAGCGTCGGGTCCTGCGCCTCCGCCGGCGGTCCGGGTCAGCTCGCGAGCGGGCTGCAGAATCTGATTCAGGCCCTGTCGGCGTCGGGCAGCAGCTCGAGCAGCAGCGCGAGCAGCGCCAGCTCCTCGGGCTCGAGCACCACGCAGGCGGACAGCACGCTCGAGAGCGCTTTCAGCAATCTCGTCTCGACACTCGGTGGCTCGAACGGCTCGGCATCGCTCAGTTCGTTCCTCGAGGCCCTGCAGAGCAATCTCATGCAGGCTCCCATGGTCGGCAACGTCGTCAACGCGCAGGCGTGATGCGCGCCGCGCGAGGGTATGATCGCCGTGCGGTCGGCGGGTGCTGACCGCACGGTGCTTCGACACGAGCGCATGCCGAACATACTGCTGATCGACGACGATCGGGATCTGGTCGCGCTGCTGCGCGACTACCTCTCGCGTGACGGCTTCACGGTCACGGCGGTCGGGGATGGGGCCGAGGGCGTCGCCGAGGCATTGAGCGGACGTTACGCCATGGCGGTGCTCGACGTGATGCTGCCCCACATGAACGGGCTCGAAGTACTGCGCCGCATCCGCCACGAGAGCACGCTGCCGGTGCTGATGCTGACGGCGCGCGGCGACGACGCCGACTGTGTCGCGGGGCTCGAGCTCGGTGCCGACGACTACGTCGCCAAGCCCTGCACGCCGCGAACGCTCGCGGCGCGGCTGCGCGCCGTTCTGCGGCGTACGACGCCGGCGGCCGGGGAGCGCGGCGGCGGCCCGCTCAGTTGCGGAGCTCTCAGGATGTGGCCGCAGGAGCGCCGCGCGCAGTTCGAGGGCCGGCCGCTGTCACTCACGAGCACCGAGTTCAGTCTGCTCGAGCTGCTGCTGCGCGAGGCCGGCCGTCCGGTGACCAAGGGCGAGCTCTCCGAGCACGCGCTCGGGCGGCCGCTCGGCAAGCACGATCGCAGCGTCGACGTACACGTGAGCAACGTGCGCCGCAAGCTCGGCACCCTTGCCGATGGTCGCTCCCGGGTGCAGACCGTGAACCGGGTCGGCTATCAGCTCATCAGGGAGTGAGCTTGGGAAGGCTGTTCTGGAAGTTCTTCATCCTGGTGTGGCTCGCGCAGCTCGCCGTCATGTGCGCGCTCGGCGCGCTCTTCTGGCTCGCCCGGGAGCGCCAGGACGCCTCCGCCGTCGCCGCAGGTCCGATGGCTACCAGTGAGGTGCGAACCGCGGCGCTGTTACTCGAGTACGGCGGCACCGAGGGGTTCGCGAGATGGGGGCGAGGCTTCCCCGGGCCGCTGGTGCTCGCCGTGGACGCAGCGGGCCGCGACGTCCTCGGGCGACCGGTGCCGCCCGAGGCGCTCGCGCAGCTGCGCGAGCTCGAGATCCGCTACCCCGGGGCACCGGAGATCCGCAAGGTCGCCGCGCTCGACGGCGCGCACTACACGTTGTTCAGCCTCGGCGGCGAGCCGGGCCGCGGCGGGGGCCCGCGCGGGGGGCCGTCTCCCGGCTGGATGCGCGGCCTGCCGCCGCCGCCGGAGCTCGCGGCCACCCTGGCCGGCAGCGTGCTGACGGCGCTGCTGCTGGCGCTCTACGTCGCGAAGCCGATCCGCAGCCTGCGGCACGCGTTCGCTGCGGCGGCGGAGGGGGATCTGGAGCGGCGGGTCGGTCCCGAGATCGGCGCACGCCGGGATGAGCTGGCGGCTCTCGGGCGGGACTTCGACCGCATGGCCGAACGGCTGCAGGCCTCGATGACGGCACAGCGGCGCTTGCTGCACGACGTGTCGCACGAGCTGCGTTCGCCGCTGGCACGGGTGCAGGCCGCGGTGGGACTGCTGCGCCAGGAGCCCGAGCGCCTCGCCGCGATGACCGAGCGCATCGAGGGCGAGGTCGCCCGGATCGATGAGCTGGTGGGCGAGCTCTTGACGCTGTCGCGGCTCGAAGTCGGGGAGCTCGGTGCGCCACGGGAGGAGATCGACATGCACGAGCTCGTCGCGCAGGTGATCGAGGACGTGCGCTTCGAGGCCGAGGCCCAGGGCTCTGAGATCCTCTGGCAGGAGGGCGCGCGGGCAGTGATACCGGGCGTGCCGCGGCTGCTGCACAGTGCCATCGAGAACATCCTGCGCAACGCCCTGAAGCACGCCGGCAGCGGCAGCATCGACGTCGAGTCGGATGCGGGCGGGAGCCCGCCGCAGTACACGCTGCGTGTGCTCGATGAAGGTCCGGGGCTCGATCCGGCGGAGCTCGAGCAAGTCTTCACGCCGTTTTTTCGGGGCCAGGGGGCCGTCGGGTCAGGCCACGGTCTCGGACTCGCGATCGCGCGCCGCAGCGTCGAGGCGCACGGCGGCACGATCCGCGCCAGCAACCGCGCGGGCGGGGGCTTGAGCGTCGAGATCGTGCTGCCGGCCCGCTCGGCTCAGCCGCGCGGCGGCGGCGGCTGAGGCGGGCGATCCTTGGCCTTCTCGAGCTGCTCGCGCTGCTGCGGCGTCAGCAGCAGGTAGATCTCGTGCTCGGTCCGCGCGCGCAGCAGCGCCAGCTCGCTCTCGGCTTTGGCCGCGGCGTCGGCGAGCTCGCGCGCACGGCGCTCATCGAATTGCGCGGAGTTGCCGAGCTTACCGAGCGTCTCGCGCGCCTGGCGCAGCGCCTTGCTCTGCTCGCGGATCGCGGGCGCGGCCTTGTAGAAAATGGCGAACACCTTGTCGTCCTGGTCCTCGCTCAGGTGCAGCCCGGCGAGGAACGGCGGCGGCGGACCGAACGGGCCGCCGTCCGGGAAACCTCCGGGCGGCGCGAAGGGCCGCCCGGGGAACCCCGGACCCCCGGGACCCGGGCCGCGCCCGAAATCCGGAGCGGCGGGTATCGAGCCCGGAGCGGGAGGCGCCAAGCCGGGCGGTGGAGGGATCTGCGCGATCGCTGCGGAGCCTGCGAGCGAGCCAGCGACGAGAAGCGTGAGCAGTCGAGCCATCTTCATGACAGACACGGGTGTGTTCTCCGTTGAGACCATGCCGGTCATTCTCCGTCAGCAGAGGCTGCAGCGGCGGCGCGGCGAAGGTAAATAACGGTAAAAGTCCGGCAGCGGCGCGCGCTGCAATTCTCAGACGCGCCTCGAGTCGAGCCACTCGATCCAGTGCAGCACGGGAATGCGGCTCGCGGCGCCCAAGTGCGCGATGCAGCCGATGTTGGCGGACAGGATCAGCTCGGGGTCGGAGGCGGCGAGACATTCGAGCTTGCGCGCGCGCAGCGTCCGCGACAGCTCGCCCTGCAGGATCGAGTAGGTGCCGGCCGAGCCGCAGCACAGGTGCCCGTCGGCGACCGGTTGCAGCTGCGCCCCGAGGGCGCGCAGCAGCGTCTGCGTCTCGTCCGCCGAGCGCAGCGCGTGCTGCAGCGTGCACGGCAGATGCAGCGCCACGCGTTGCGCGCGCGCCGGCGCCAACACCTGCCCGAGCGCGGCGCGCTGCGGGGCGAGGAACTCGCCGAGCTCG
>JASHVF010000016.1 GCA_030039615.1 Gammaproteobacteria bacterium
CGGGGCGGGCGCTGGCGCACCCGGCGCCTTGTTCCAGAGCTCCTCGAGGCGCTCGGGGCCGAGGCCGACGACCTGTGCGAGACGGCCGAGGAGCAGCTCGCGGTAAACGCCCGCGGGCACCTTCTGATACAGCGGACGCGCGCTCTCGGCAAAACGCGCCCGGCCGTCGGCGTGCGACAGATCGCTCTGCTCGGAGAGCTCGCGTACCAGGTATTCCGACAGCGGCAGTGCGCCCGCCAGGCGCAGCTCGAAAGCCTCCCTGCCCTCGGCTGCCACCAGCGTGTCCGGGTCATGTCCGTCGGGCAGGAAGAGGAAACGGATCTGCCGTCCCTCGCGCGCTTCCGGCAGCGCTTGCTGCAGCGCGCGCCACGCGGCGGCGCGCCCGGCCCGGTCGCCGTCGAAGGCGAACACCACTTCCGGAACCAGGCGGAAGATGCGGCGGAAGTGCTCAGCCGTGGTCGCGGTGCCGAGCGTCGCGACCGCATAGTCGATGCCTTCCTGATGCAGCCGCACGGCGTCCATGTACCCTTCGACGATCACCAGGCGCTTGAGGCTCGAACGGGCGCGGCGCGTCTCGTAGAGGCCGTAGAGCTCGCGCCCCTTGTGAAACAGCACCGTCTCGGGCGAGTTGAGGTACTTCGGCTCCCCGGCGTCGATGATGCGGCCGCCGAAGGCGATCACCCGGCCGCGCGTATCGCGGATCGGGAACATGATGCGGTCGCGGAAGCGGTCGTAGTGGCGATCGCTGAACTGCCCCTGGCCGCGCTCACGCTCGATGATGAGCCCGGTCTCGGTCAGGCGCCGGCGCTGCGCGTCGTCGGCGCCGAAGCGCCGCAGCACCTCGTTCCAGGAGTTCGGCGCATAGCCAATCTGGAAGCGCTCGAGGGTCTGCGGCGTCAGGCCGCGCCTGGCGAGATAGTCACGCGCGCGCGGCTCGCGGCCGAGGCACTCGGCATAGAAGCGCGCCACCTGCGCCATCAGCTCGTAGAGCGGCTCATCCGCACGCGGGGCGCCGGAGTCGCCGCCCTCGCGCGGCACCTCCAGCCCCAGGCGCGTGGCGAGCTCCTCGACCGCCTCGGGAAAGGCCAGGTGGTCGTAGTCCATGAGAAAGCCGAGCACCGTGCCGTGCTTGCCGCAGCCGAAGCAGTGATAGAACTGCTTGTCGGGGCTCACCCAGAAGGAAGGGGTCTTCTCGTTGTGGAACGGGCAGCAGGCCTTGTACTCGCGGCCGGCCTTCTTCAGCTGCACGCGCGCGCCGATGACCTCCACGATGTCGGCACGCGCGAT
Source organism: Gammaproteobacteria bacterium (assembly GCA_030039615.1). Lineage (GTDB taxonomy): Bacteria > Pseudomonadota > Gammaproteobacteria > Steroidobacterales > Steroidobacteraceae > 13-2-20CM-66-19. The sequence goes on from JASHVF010000016.1 coordinate 1,288, forward strand.
GAGCTCGTCGATGAAGTGCTGCGGAATACGTCCCAAGTGCGCCCCCGAGGCTACGCACCACGAAGACTGTGAACACTATAAGGAATCAGCTCAGCTTCTGCCTGATCCGCGCGCTGACCGCGCCGAGGTCCGCGCGCCCCTGGGCCTTGGGTCTGACCAGCGCCATGACCTTGCCCATGTCCTTGACGGAGCTGGCGCCCGCCGCGGCGATCGACTGCGTGATCAGCTCGTCGATCTCGGCATCGCTCATCTGCGAGGGGAGATAGCCCTGCAGTACGCCGATCTCGGCGGTCTCCTTGGCGACCAGATCCGCGCGGCCCCCGCTCTGGAACTGCGTGATGGCTTCGCGGCGCTGCTTGATCATCTTGTCGAGCACGGCCAGCACCTGCGCGTCGTCGAGCGTGATGCGCTCGTCGACCTCGCGCTGCTTGATGGCGGCGAGCGCCAGGCGGATGGTGGCGAGACGTTCCTTTTCCCCGGCCTTCATCGCCGTCTTCATGTCTGCGGTGATGCGGTCCTTGAGTGCCATGGATGGGTGAGCGGCGTCAGTCGCCGTCGGCAGCGTTGCGTCGAATCGGCTCGGAGGCCGCGCGGCCTCAGCGGCCGTTGCGCACGCCGTCGCGGGAGACGCGCTTCATGTGGCGCTTGATGGCGGCCGCCTTCTTGCGCTTGCGCTCCTGCGTCGGCTTCTCGTAGAACTCGCGGCGGCGCAGCTCGGTGAGAATGCCCGCCTTCTCGCAAGCGCGCTTAAAGCGCCGCAGGGCGGCATCGAAGTACTCGTTCTCACGCACTCGCACGCTCGGCATCGAAACCTCAAGTCGTTGACGGACAAGGAAATAGCACCCGCGCCCGGCGGAAAGCCCAAAGGCACGCCGCACGGGGGCGGGGGATTCTACGGGAGGAGGGCAGCAAAGGCAAAAGCCCTCTTCGGCGTCCGCGCACCAGGGCACGATGCCGTGGCTGGCGGCTTCCCGGGCGATCTAGAATTTCCGCCATGCGCGTACTCGCCATCGAATCCTCCTGTGACGAGAGCGCCGCCGCCGTGCTGGACGCGGAAGCGGGCCTGCTCGCGCACGAGCTCTACAGCCAGGTCGAGCTGCATCGCACCTACGGCGGCGTCGTGCCGGAGCTCGCCTCGCGCGATCACGTGCGCCGCCTGCTGCCGCTGGTGAAGACGGCGCTGGCGCGCGCGCTGACGCCGCCCGGCGACCTTGCCGGCATCGCCTACACCGCGGGACCCGGACTCATCGGCGCGCTGCTCACCGGCGCCTCGCTGGCGCGGAGCCTCGCCTACGCCCTGCGGATCCCGGCGATCGGTGTGCACCACCTCGAAGGGCACCTGCTGGCGCCGCTGCTCGAGAGGGACCCGCCGCCTTTTCCGCACGTGGCGCTGCTGGTCTCCGGCGGCCATACGCAGCTCATCGAAGTCGCCGCGATCGGCAGCTATCGCGTGCTCGGCGAGACCCGCGATGATGCGGCGGGCGAGGCCTTCGACAAGACCGCCAAACTCCTCGGCTTGCCCTATCCGGGCGGCCCACAGCTCGCAGAGCTGGCACGGCGAGGTACCGCGGGCGCTTTCACCTTCCCGCGGCCGATGCTCGACCGCCCGGGGCTGGAATTCAGCTTCTCGGGCCTGAAGACCGCGGCGCTGCACGCGGTGCGCGGCGCCGCGCCGCTCACCGAGCAGCGGCGCGCCGACATCGCGCGCGCCGTCGAGGAGGCGATCGTCGACACGCTCAGCGCCAAGGCGCTGCGGGCGCTCGAGTACACCGGGCTCAGGGCCCTGGTGGTGTCGGGCGGTGTGAGCGCCAACCACTCGCTGCGCGAGCGGCTGTCCGCCGCGGCCCGCGGGCACGGGGCGCGCGTGTACTATCCGCGCCTCGAGTTCTGCACCGACAACGCGGCGATGATTGCGGTGGCCGGGCTCGCGCGCCTCAGGGCCGGCCAGCACGACGGCCTGGCCATCGAGGCGCGCGCTCAATGGCCGCTCGCCTCACTGCCGCCGCTGGCGGCCTGAAGTCCCAAGCGTTGCGCACCTGACATGACACAGCCCTCCGGCGACCGCATCTTTCTGCACGGCCTGACCGCCGACTGCATCATCGGCTTCATCGACTGGGAACGGCGCGTGCGCCAGACCGTCGTGGTCGATCTCGAGATGCCGGTCGACTGCGCCCATGCCGCGATCTCCGACGAGGTTGCCGACACGCTCGACTACAAGAAGGTGGCGAAGCGGGCGCTCGAGTTCATCCGCGGCTCGGAATTCAAACTGGTCGAGACGCTGGCGCACCGCCTGGCGCTGGTGATACTCGCCGAGTTCGGCGTCGAGTGGGTACGCATCTCGCTCAACAAGCCGGGCGCCATCCGCAACTCGCGCGACGTCGGCGTGATGATCGAGCGTACGCGCGCCGACCTGCCGCGCTGAGCGCCACCGATGCCTGAGGTTTACGTCGCCGCGGGCAGCAACGTCGAGCCCGAGCGCCGCATGCGGCAGGCGGTCACCGAGCTCGCGCGCGAGTTCCCCGGGGTGCGTTTCTCCTCCTGGTATCGCAACGCGGCCGTCGGCTTCGACGGCGACGACTTCATCAACCTGGTGGCGGGCTTCACTACCGCGCTGCCGGTGCACGCGGTGCTCGAGCGGCTGCACGCGATCGAGCGCCGCTGCGGCAGGCCGCGCGATGCGCCGCGCTGGGCGCCGCGCTCGATGGATCTCGACGTGCTGCTCTACGGCGACCTCAGCTGCGAGGAGCCGGGGCTCAAGCTGCCGCGGCCGGATCTCCTCAAGCGCGCCTACATGCTCGGGCCGCTCGCCGAGCTCGCGCCTGCCGTGGTGCACCCCAGCGCCGGACTCACGATCGGCGAGCTGTGGCGGCGCTTCGATCAGGGCGCGCATCGGCTCGAGCGGCTGCCCGCGGTCGGCGCTTGAGAGGCTCAGTGCTACCAGCCGATGCTGCGCCCGCCGTCGACCGCGAGGATCTGGCCCGTGACGTAGGGCGCATCCGCCGCGAAGTACAGGCAGGCGCGCGCCACATCGGCCGCGGAGCCCGGGCGCCTGAGCGCGGTGCGCTCGAGGATCTTCGCCTGGAGCGCATGGTCGAGCCCTTCCTCGGGCCAGAGCACCGGTCCCGGCGCGACCGCGTTCACCCGCACGTGCGGCCCGAGCTCGCGCGCCAGCGAACGCGTGAGCATGATGACGCCGGCCTTGGCGAGGCTGTACACCACGTAGCGGCGCAGCGGCCGCATGCCGTGGATGTCCGCGAGATTAATAATGAGTCCGCCGCGCGCATGCAGTGCGCCGGCGGCGGCCTGGGCCAGGAACAGCGGTGCCTTGAGGTTGGTGCCGACGAGATCGTCCCATTCAGACTCGTCGATCTCTCCGACGGGCGTTGGATAGAAAGTCGAGGCATTGTTGACGAGGATGTCGAGCGCCCCGAAGGCCTCGAGCGCGCCGCCGATCAGCTGCGCATGCTGCGTCACGTCGAGGAGGTCGCATTCCGCGAGGCGCACCGAGCCGGGGCGCCGCGCGTCGAGCTCGGCCGCGAGGCGCTCCGCGTCCGCGCCGGACTTGTGATAGTGCACCATCACATTGGCCCCGGCGCCGTGCAGCACCCGCACGATGCTGGCGCCGATGCGCCGTGCCGCGCCGGTGACCAGCGCGGTCTTGCCGGCGAGCGCGCTGCTCGGCGGCGGAAGCTCGGTGGCCGGGTCGGATATCTCGCGCGCCATGGGGAGGGATTATGAGCGTATCCGGCGCGCGCTCAATGCTCCCTGCGCTCACGCCCGATGAGCAGCGCCACAGCGAGGCGGTCGCGGCCGCGATCCGCGCCGCGATCACCGCCGCCGGTGGCTGGCTGTCCTTCGAGCGCTTCATGGAGCTCGCGCTCTACGCGCCCGGGCTCGGCTACTACAGCGCCGGCGCATTCAAGCTCGGGCCGGGGGGCGATTTCGTCACCGCCCCGGAGATGTCGACGCTCTTCGGCGGCTGCCTGGCAGCCGAGTGCGCGGCGGTGCTCGCCGCGACGGATGGCGAGATCCTCGAACTCGGTGCCGGCACCGGCGCGCTGGCGGCCTCGCTCCTGAGCGCGCTCGATGCCCGGGGTGCGCTGCCGCGACGCTACGCGATCCTCGAGGTGAGCGCCGATCTGGCCGCGCGCCAGCGTGCGCGCCTCGGGACGCTCGCGCCGCATTTGCGCGAGCGCCTCGTGTGGCCCGAGCGGTTGCCGGATGCGCCTCTGCGCGGGGTGATCCTTGCCAATGAAGTCGCGGACGCGCTGCCGGTGCGGCGCTTCACGCTCCGCGGCGGGGAGTTGCAGGAGCTCGGAGTCGCACTGGCCTCAGACGGGGCGCTGCAGGACGCCGCGCGGCCGCCCGATGAGCGCCTCGCCGCGGCCTGCCGTGCGCTGCTCGGCGAGCGGCCGGGCGAGCTGCTGCCTCAGGGCTATACCTCGGAGGTCAACCTGCGCCTCGCGCCCTGGATCGCCTCGCTCGGCGCATGCCTCGAGCGGGGCGCGCTGCTGCTCATCGACTACGGGTTGCCGCGCTCGCACTACTATCACCCGCAGCGCGCCGCCGGCACGCTGCGCTGTCATTTCCGCCAGCGCGCCCATGACGATCCACTCATCAACCTGGGTCTGCAGGACATCACTGCCTGGGTCGACTTCACGCGCCTCGCCGAGGCGGCCGTCGATGCCGGGCTCGAGGTGAGCGGCTTCGCCACCCAGGCGGCGTTCCTGGGCGCACTCGGGCTCGAGCGTCTGCTGGCTGCGGCGCCCGATGCGGTAGCGCACGCCCGGCTCGCCGGCGAGGCGCGCCGGCTCGTCATGCCGGAGGAGATGGGCGAGGCGTTCAAGGTGATGGCGCTGACGCGCGGCTACCATGCGCCGCTCGCGGGTTTCGCGTGGCAGGATCTGCGGCGCCTTCTCTGATACGGACGGTTAGAATGATTGGATGGATATGACACTGCTCAAGGTGATCGTGCTCGCGGTGGTGCAGGGCCTGGCGGAGCTGCTGCCGGTGTCGAGCTCCGCGCACGTAGTCGTCGTGGAAAAGATCCTGGGACTCGATCCCTCATCGCCGCCGATGACGCTGCTGCTCGTCATGCTCCATACCGGCACCATGGTCGCGGTGATTCTTTATTTCTGGCGCGAGTGGCGCACGGTCTACTTCCAGAGCGCCGCCGCGTTCCGCGCCTTTCTCTGGCTGATCGTGGTCGCGACCGCTCTCACGGGCGTCGTCGGCTGGGGAGTGAAAGAGGTGGTCGAGCACACGCTGCTCGCCGGCGTCCCGCATGCGCAGATCGAGGATCTCTTCGGTCACCTCGAGTTCATCGCACCGGCGCTGGCCGCGGCCGGCATCCTCATCGTGATCGCGGGGCTGCGGGAGAGGAAACACACGACGCTCGCGGCGGCGGAGCTCACGGTACGGCGCGCCGCCGTCATCGGCGCCGTGCAGGGCCTGTGTCTGCCGTTCCGCGGCTTCTCGCGCTCCGGCGCCACCATCTCGACCGGCATGCTGCTCGGGGTCGCCAAGTCGCGTGCCGAGGCTTTCAGCTTCGCGCTCGCCGTGGTGCTCACCCCCGCGGTGGTGGCGCGCGAGGCGAAGCGCCTCGTGGATGCGGCTCACGCGGGTGCCGCCGGCGACCTGAGCGGGGTCGTGTGGCTCACGGTGGTCGGTGCGGTGGTGGCGCTGCTCGCCGGGCTGCTCGCGCTGCGCTGGCTGAGCCGCTGGCTCGAGGCCGGCCGCTGGTATCTCTTCGGCATCTACTGCCTGGCGGCGGCCGCCGCCGTGGCGCTGCTGCACCGCGCCGGCTACTGAGCCGCCATGGCGGCCTTCACCGCGCTCACCGCCGCGAGACGCCGGCGCTTCATCTCGGCGCCGATGGCCGGACCCTTGAGGCCGCGCCGCTCCTCCTCCGACAAGGTCACCGCCGCGGCGGCGGCCAGCGCCTCCCTCAGGTAAGACGCCTGCGGATAGGGCTGCGTCTCGAGTCCCGCACGGCCGCGGGCGTCCGCCTCGCACGCCTGCAGCAGCTCCGCGAAGCGCTCCGGCCGGCGGAACGCGTCGCACTCCTGCAGCAGCTTCAACACCGTCTCGGGCCGCAGCTCGCGCGCCCGGTGCACCAGCGTGTGCTCGCGCGCGGCGAGGATCGCGAGCTCGCGGTGGGAGCCCGGAACCCTGAGCCGGTCGGCGAGCGCTTCGACGAGCGGTACGCCGAGCTCCTCGTGGCCGTGGTGCTTCGGCCACAGCTCGCGCGGCGTGCGCGCCTTGCCGAGGTCGTGCGCCAGCACGGCAAAACGCACCGCGGTCGAGGCGCCGCTGCGCGCCGCCCAGGCGAGCGCCAGCATGACGTGCACGCCGGTATCGATCTCGGGATGCCACTTCGGCGGCTGCGGCACGCCGTAAAGCGCGTCGATCTCCGGGAAGATCACCGCCAGCGCACCGCAGGCGCGCAGCGTCTCGAAGAAAACCTCGGGATGATCCTCGGCGAGTGCCCGCTCGGTCTCCTGCCACACCCGCTCCGGCACCAGCGCGGCGAGCTCGCCGGAGGCGCTCATGCGGCGCATGAGTGCCAGCGTCTCGTCCGCGACGCGAAACCCGAGCCGCGCGAAGCGCGCCGCGAAGCGCGCCACGCGCAGCACGCGCACCGGGTCCTCGATGAAGGCGTCCGATACGTGGCGCAGCAGCCGCGCCTCGAGATCGGCCCGACCGCCGTACGGATCGATGAGCTCGCCGCCGTCGCTCTCGGCGATGGCGTTGATGGTGAGGTCGCGGCGCCTCAGATCCTCCTCGAGCGTCACCTCGGGCGCGAACTGTGTCGTGAAACCGCGGTAGCCCGGGCCCACCTTGCGCTCGAGCCGCGCCAGCGCGTACTCCTCGTGCGTTACCGGGTGCAGGAACACCGGGAACTCGCGCCCGACCGGCAGATATCCCTGGCTCTCGAGCGCGGCCGGGGTCGCGCCCACGACCACCCAGTCGCGCTCGCGCTCCGGCAGTCCCAACAGCCGGTCCCGAACGGCGCCACCGACCAAGTACACTTGCATGGTGCGCATGTTAACCGAGACCCCGGGCGCGAGCCTTGGGCTGACCGCGCTGGCGTGCGCCCTGCTCGGCGGCTGTTATCTCATGCAGGCGGCCAGCGGCCAGTACCATGTGCTGCATGCGCGCGTGCCGATCGACGCCCTGATCGCCGACCCCGCCACCGATCCACAGCTGCGCGCGCGCCTCACCGAAGTGCACGCGGCGCGCGTGTTCGCCTCAAGCGAGCTCGGGCTGCCCGATAACCGCAGCTACCGCACCTATGCCGACATCCACCGCGAGTTCGTGGTGTGGAACGTGGTGGCGGCGCCGCAGTTCTCGCTGCAGCCCAGGCACTGGTGCTTTCCGGTGGTCGGCTGCGTCGCCTACCGCGGCTATTTCCATGAGCGGCAGGCGCGCGCGCTGGCGCTCAACCTCGAGGCGCGCGGCTTCGACGTGGTGGTGGAGGGCGTGCCGGCCTACTCGACTCTCGGCAGGTTCGCCGACCCGGTGCTTTCCAGCATGCTGCGCTACGGCGACGACGAGCTGGCCGCGACCATCTTCCACGAGCTCGCGCACCAGCTGATCTACGTGAAGAACGACTCGGCGTTCAACGAGGCGTTCGCGACCACGGTGGAAGAGGTGGGACTCACGCGCTGGCTCGAGCACCGGGGCCAGGAGGCGCGCATCGAGCGCTGGCGCACGGAGCAGCAGCACGAAGCGGCGCTGCTCGCGCTGCTCAGGCCGGCGCGGGCGCGGCTCGCCGCGCTCTACGCCTCGGGGGTACCGGCGGCCGAGATGGGCGCGGGCAAGCGGCGCATCCTCGCGGAGCTCGCCGCGGACATCCGCGTGCTCGAGCGCCGCGAGGGCGTGCACTACAGCGTGTACGACGAGTGGATGGCCAGCGGGCTCAACAATGCGCAGCTCGCCTCGCTCGCCACCTACTATGAGTGCGTGCCGGGATTCAAACGGCTGCTCGCCGCCGAGGACGGCGACCTGACGCGCTTCTATGCGGCGGTGCGCGCGCTCGCGCTCGAGTCGCGCGACGAGCGGCACGCCGAGCTGTGCGAGGCGGCAGCGGGAGCGCCCGCGCAGCAGGCGCCCTAGCGGTCCGCCGTGCGGCGCAGCAGCGCGAGCTGTGTCTCGAAGTCGTCGCTGCCGAGGTAAGTGGGCAGCACCGCGAGCATGTGCGCCGGCCTGATGCCGAGCCGCGCGCAGCCGTCCTCACGGCACACGCAGTCGATGGTGAGTGAGCGGAAGTTGTCGAGCGAGAAGGGCTTGCCCGGCAGCAGGCCCATGACGAGCCCCTGCAGGCGCGCCAGCAGGTCCGGCAGCGGCACGATGTGGCACGGGAGGCGTGCGACGCGCGCGGTCATGCGCACCAGCTCGGCGAGCGTCATGACGTCCGGTCCACACAGCTGGTAGGTCTCTCCGAAGCTGGCACGGCTCAGGAGCGCCTGGCGGAACGCCTGCGCCACGTCGCTCACATGAATCGGCGCGAAGCGCGCCCGGGCGCGCGCCAGCGGCAGTAATCCGGCCGTGAGGCGCAGCAGCTTCGCGAAGCGGTTGGTGAGGGAATCGGCGGCCCCGAAGATCACCGACGGCCGGAAGATGGTGATCGCCGGCTGCGCCTGCGTGGCGGGCGGCGGCGCGGCCTTGAGCAGCGCCTCGCCCGCGCCCTTGCTGCGCAGGTAGTGGCTCGGGCCGTGCGGATCGGCGCCGAGCGCGCTCATGTGCAGCACCTGGCGCACGCCCGCCGCGCGTGCCGCCGCCAGCACCTTGGCCGGCAGCTCGGTATGCACCGCGTGAAAGCTCGCGCCGCGGCGCGGGTTGAGGATGCCGACCAGGTTGATCACCGCATCGCAGCCGGCGAACAGCTGCCCGAGCGTCGGCGGGGCGTGCACGTCGGCGGTGCGCAGCTCGACCGTGTCGAGCACCCGCAGCCGCACCGCCCGCTCCGGGTTGCGGGTCGGCACCCGCACCCAGTGACCGTCGAGCGCGAGGCGCGTGACGAGCTCCGTGCCTACGAAACCGGTCCCGCCGAGCACACAGATGTTCATGCGCCCTCCCTTAGCTGCGGCCTCAATGCGTCGCGGCGGCGGCGATCACCGCCGTGACCCTCAGCGGCTTGCCGTCGCGCACCAGCCCGATGTCGATGCGGTCGCCGACGCGCTGCAGCCCGATCGCATTGCGCAGCTCGCTGTAGGATTTTACCGGCTGGCCATTCACCGAGGTGATCACGTCGCCGACGCGCACCCCGGCTTTCTCGGCCGGCGAGCCTGCCACCACCTGCGACACCAGCGCGCCGGAGGCGCTCGCAAGCCCGAGCGAATGAGCGATGTCGGGCGTGACCGTGTACATGGAGACGCCGAGCTGGCCGCGCCGCACCTCGCCGTACTTCACCAGCTGCTCGACGACGCTGCGCACCATGTTGACCGGGATGGCGAAGCCGATGCCCATGCTGCCGCCGCTGCTCGAGAGAATCTCCGCGTTGATGCCGATCAGCTCGCCGCGCAGGTTGACCAGCGCGCCGCCGGAATTGCCGGGATTGATCGAGGCATCCGTCTGGATGAAGTCCTCGTAGCCGTCGGGATTGATGCCGGTGCGCGCGAGCCCGCTGATGATTCCCGAGGTGACGGTATGCTGCAGGCCGAAGGGGTTGCCGATGGCGACCACGAAATCGCCGACCTCGAGGTGCGAGGAGTCGCCGAGCGGCATCTGCGAGAGCCCGTCGGCGCTCACCTTGAGAACGGCGATGTCCGCGGGCTGGTCCCTGCCGATCAGCTGGGCCTTCAGATCGCGCCCGTCCTGCAGCGTCACGGTGATCTCGCTGGCGTTCTCCACGACATGCGCGTTGGTGACGATGTAGCCCTGGCGGGCGTCGAAGATGACACCCGAGCCGGCGCTGCGAAACGGGTGCTCCTGCGGCGCGCCGCCGCGCGGCAGGTCAAAGAAACGGCGGAAGAAAGGATCCTGCAGCAGCGGGCTCTGCGGGCCGCTGTCACGCACGGTGCCGCGGGTGGCGACGTTCACCACCGCCGGGGACGCCCTGCGGATCATGGGGGCAAGGGAAGGGAGCGGCGTGTCGCCCACGGCCGGCGGAATGCCGGCGAGCGCGTCGGCCACCGGCGCAAGCGCGAACAGGGCGAGCAGTGCGATTCTCATGACCCTGAAATTCTAGCCCGCACATCCTGCGGGCGGGTCGCAAAAGCTCGGGCCGGCGGCGCTTCTGGGGCGCCGCCGGCGGAGCCGGAGATCGAAGCTCTTAAGCGGCCTGGACGCTGATGCGCCGCGGCTGCTCCTGGGGACGCTTCGGGATGCTCACCTCGAGCACGCCATTCACGTGACTGGCCTTGATGGCCTCCGCGTCGGCGCTCTCGGGGAGAGTGAAGCGTCGCAGGAAGGAGCCGGTCGCGCGCTCGACGCGCTCGTAGCCCTCGTCCGCGGTCTTCTTCTCGGAGCGGCGCTCGCCGCGGATCGTGAGCACGCCCTTGTCGGCCGTGATCTCGATGTCCTTGCCCTCGACGCCCGGCAGGTCAGCCGCCACGACGAAGCGCTCAGCCTCTTCGCGGACGTCGACGTGGGGGATCCAGCTGATGCTCGCGGCATCGGTGCCGAGGCTCTGTTCGAGCTGCTTCTGCAGCCGCCCGAAGAGCGCCCACGGCTCATAACGAACGATGGTCATGGAAAATCTCCTGTGAGCTGAAGTTGAAAAATCGTTGCACACGATGTGCGGATGGGCGGTTTCGGTTTCAAGGGCGCTCGCGCTCCAGGATGCGACGCGCGCACGACACCGATGAAGCTCGGCGAGCGGGCTGGTTTTTCCCCGCCGGCGACCCCAGTTCTGGCGCTTCTGTGGACAAGCCTGTGCAAAACTTGTGCTTGTCCTGAGCACAAGATATTGGGGTATGGAGTTGACTTCCCAGGCCCCGCAGCCCCTCAAAATTATCATGCGCTTTTACTGCGGAGAATGTCGCAAGTTAATGAAATATCTATATAAAAATGATACGACAAAATATGTTTTTTAGTCTTGACGCACCCCTGCACGGTCATTAGTCTTTTGACCCCGACACAAGATCTTGTGTTTAGCAGTAGAGCGACGAGGGTCACGCAGTCGGGGGGAGGTTTCAGGGCCCTGAACTGTTCCACTCAGGAAGGACAGTCAGGTACCGGACGAGGCTCGCGGTTCCTTGAGCGCCGCTAAGCGCATCTAGCCGGTTTTTCCCTGCAATCCGTGAATTGGCGTTGAGCAAGACCATCCGGAGCGCCGCGGATTACATGAACACCGTAGTGAAGATTGACCCGAAGGACATCGATGCCATTCCGTTCCAGGAGGCATCGCTCGATATCTGGGACAAGAAGTATCGGCTCACGGCCAAGGACGGGACGCCGGTCGACAAGACGATGGACGACACCTACAAGCGTGTCGCCCGAGCGCTCGCCGACGTCGAGAGCCTCGAGGCGCGCGAGCACTGGTACGAGCGCTTCCTGTGGGCGCTGCGTCGCGGCGCGATTCCGGCCGGGCGCGTGACCTCCAACGCCGGTGCGCTCGAGCACAAGCCGTCGACCTCGACGATCAACTGCACTGTGTCCGGGACCATCCACGACTCGATGGAGGACATACTCAAGAAGGTCTACGAAGCGGGGCTCACGCTGCGTGCGGGCTGTGGAATCGGTTATGAGCACTCGACGCTGCGACCGCGCGGCGCCTACGTGTCGGGCGCGGGCGCCTATACCTCCGGTCCGCTCTCGTTCATGGATATTTTCGACAAGATGTGTTTCACCATCTCGTCGGCCGGCGGACGTCGCGGCGCGCAGATGGGCACATTCGACATCGGCCATCCGGATGTCATGGATTTCATCCGCGCCAAGCGCGAGAACGGGCGGCTGCGACAGTTCAACCTGTCGCTGCTGATCACCGACGACTTCATGCGCGCCGTGCGCGAGGATCGCGAGTGGAAGCTCGCATTCCCGCTGACGCGCAAGGAGTACGAGTCCGAGCGACCAGATCTCAACGATGCCGGCAAGTTCCTGTGGCGCGAATGGCCCGCACATGACGGTTACGTCGTGAACGACGATGGCCTCGTAGCCTGCAGGATCTACAAGACACTGCCGGCCCGTCGCATGTGGGACGTGATCATGACGTCCACCTACGACTTCGCCGAGCCCGGCTTCATCCTCATAGACCGCGTAAATGAGATGAACAACAACTGGTGGTGCGAGAACATCCGCGCCACCAACCCGTGCGTAACGGCTGACACGTGGGTGCAGACAGGTAGCGGCCCGCGACAAGTCAAGGAGCTGATTGGTCGACAGTTCGTAGCTCGGCTAGATGGCAGAGACTATGCAACGGGAGCTGACGGCTTCTACACGACAGGGCACAAGCCTGTCGTGCGCATCGACACCACAGAAGGCTATTCGCTGAGACTCACGGCTGATCACCGTGTGCGTCGTTATTCGAAGCTTACGCGTTGGACAGCCGAGATGGAGTGGTGCCCCGCAAGTGAGCTTCGAGCGGGCGACCAGATTGTGTTGAACGATCATCGCCGCGGTGACTCGTGGGAGGGCGCGCATACCCACGAGGAAGGCTACTTGATCGGATTGCTTATGGGTGACGGCGTATTGAAGTCCGATGCCGCTGTGCTTTCAGTCTGGGCTGCTGCGGCGGAGGCCAACGGCGATTCGGGAGGCGTTTCGCCGGGTGTTCGGGCAGTCATGACCGAGGCTCTGGCAGCCGCGCGGACTTTGTCGTACCGGTACCGGACAGATTTCAAGGGCTGGGCTCCGGTGAATGGCCGCTTCGAGCATCGAATGACTTTACGGCCGCTCAAGGCGCTCGCCGATTCGCTCGGTATGACCGCGGGACGAAAGTGGATTGCACCGCCGATGGAGCGCGCCTCAAGCGATTTCTGCAGAGGTTTTCTGCGAGGGTTCTTTGACGCTGACGGCAGCGTCCAGGGACGGCAGGACAAGGGCGTTAGTGTTCGGCTCGCCCAGTCTGACATCGGGAGGCTGCAGGCAGTGCAGCGCATGCTCTTGCGGCTCGGCATCAGTTCGCGGATCTACCGTGACCGACGGAGTGCGGGCAGCACGATGCTCCCTGACGGCAAGGGTGGCAGGCGCGCCTATCAGACCATGCCTCAACACGAGCTGGTCATCGGCTCGGCGGGACTCGAGCAATTTGCATTGAAGATTGGATTTGGCGACAGCGACAAACAACATCATCTCGAGCGCTCTCTTTCCAACTGTCGTCGTACTCTGAATCGCGAGCGCTTTGCCGCACGTGTTGAGCGTGTCGTCGAGGATGGAACGGAAGACGTGTACGACGTACAGGTTCCGGGAGTCCATGCATTCGATGCGAATGGCCTTCATGCGCACAACTGTGGCGAGCAGGCGCTTCCGCCGTACGGCTCGTGCCTGCTGGGCTCGGTGAATCTGACACGCTTCGTGCGTCATCCGTTCACCGATTTCGCCGAGTTTGACTGGAACGAATACCGCGAGGTGGTGAAGGTCTTCACGCGCATGCTCGACAACGTGGTGGAGGTCAACGGCCTGCCGCTCGAGAAGCAGCGCGAGGAGATCCTGCGCAAGCGCCGTCACGGCATGGGCTTCCTCGGGCTGGGCAGCACCATGACGCTGCTGCGCATGAAGTACGGCTCGCCCGAGTCGGTGCAGTTCACCGAGGAAGTGTCGCGCGAGATGGCGCTCGCCGGCTGGGAGGCGGCGCTCGAGCTCGCCCGCGAGAAGGGCCCGGCGCCCATCATGAACGAGGAGTTCACGGTCACGAAGGAAATGCTGCGCAAGCGTCCGGAGATGGCGCGCGACGGCTGGCGGCCGGGCGCGAAGATCGCCGGGCGGCTGCTGCACGCGAAATACAGCCGTTACATGCAGCGCGTGGCGGAGGTGGCGCCGCGCCTGGTGCACGAGCTGGCCGAGACCGGTGCGCGCTTCACGCATCACTCCTCGATCGCACCGACCGGCACGATCTCGCTGTCGCTCGCCAACAATGCCTCGAACGGCATCGAGCCGTCGTTCGCGCATCACTACTTCCGCAACGTCATCCGCGAGGGAAAGAAGTCGAAGGAGAAGATCGACGTTTATTCGTTCGAGCTGCTCGCCTACCGCGA
>JASHVF010000180.1 GCA_030039615.1 Gammaproteobacteria bacterium
ATGAGCGCGGCAATCGGCGCGGCGCGCGCGCCGAGAAAGGTCTGCACCGCGCGCGTGGCGACCGAGGGCGCATCGGGATAGGCGGTCGAATTGGCGCTCGCCACCTGCCAGAAGGGCAGCGCATAGAGGTAGGCGGTGTTGACGAGAAGGTAGAGCGCCAGCACCAGCAGGGCCCCGCCGACGATCGCCCGCGGTACGTTGCGCTGCGGCTCGCGCACCTCGCCCGCCGCCATGGCCATGTACTGCCAGCCGCTGTAGGCCCAGAGCGCCGCGAACATCGCGCCGCCGAAGCCCGCGAGCCCGCCGTTGGCGGCGCCCGCCGCGGCGTGCAGGTTGGCGAAGTCATGCACGTCGCTGAAGACAAACACGCCGACCGCCACCGCCACGATCGAGGCGACCTTGATGGCGGTGAGGGTGGTCTGCACGCGCCCGCCGAGCATCACGCCGAGGCAGTTGACGGCGGTAAAGATGGCTATGACGGCCACCGCGATCAGCTGCCGCATGCCGAATTCGACCACGTAGCTGGCGCCGCCGAGGTGCCAGCGGTGCTGGTACCAGTGCGCATCGAAGCGATGAATGTCGGAGACGAAGATCGCGACCGCCGCGCCGTAGGCCGCCACCGCGGCGCCGCCCAGCACGAAGGCGTTGCAGGCAAACAGGAATCCCGGAACCTCGCCGTAGGCGGTGCGCAGGTAGACGTACTCGCCGCCGGCGTGCGGCAGCATCGCCCCGAGCTCGGCGAAACACAGCGCGCCGAGTATCGCGACCACCCCCGCAGCGACCCACGCCGCCAGCACCAGTTCCGGCGTTCCCACGGCCTGCGCCATGCTCGCCGCCTTGAGAAAGATGCCGGTGCCGATGATGACGCCAACCACGAGCGAGGTGGCGTGTGTCAGGCCGAGATCGCGGCGGGGCTCGAGCGTCGGGCTGTTCATCGCGGTATCGTATAATCGCGACCGGCAGCGCGTGGGGGAAAAGCATGTCGACTGAGGTGGCGCAGTTCCGCGGCACGGTGCATTGCCGGCGCCCGCCGCATGGGCCCCTCGAGCTCGAGCTGACCGGGCGCACGGTCGAGGGCGATGAGGAGCAGATGGTGGCGTTCAGCGGCGCCACTCTGCCATCCGATCTTCCGGACGTCCTCGAGAATGTCGTCGTAGTGAGCACCGGGGAGCGCGAGTTTCGGCTGCTGAGCACAGGCGGTGCTTGGACCATAACCGCCGCTGCTATCCACGCGCACACCAACCTGTCTGCGCCCTTTTACCGGGCGATCCCGCCGCAGCCCGCACCGCTCGCGCGCCGGCTGCTGTTTGCGACCGCCCTCACGCTCGCGCGCACCCGGCCCGGGCTCCTGCTGCTGCGCGCACTGCGCCGCTGAGGGCCGGCGGCTGTAATCAAGGCTTCGCACGAGGGTCTTACTGTGCGCGCCATGTCAGCCTTGCGTCCCGCCAATGCCTCGTTGATGTTGGTAGCCGTCGTGCTGGCCTTTGGCCTCACGCCGGCGCTGACCTGGCCGCGTGGTGGGTCGGAGCCCCGCACCCGGGCCATCGCCGTCTCCGCGCCCGAGGCCGCGTGGGGCTTTGCGCCGACGCCGATGTCTGTCACCGCCCCGGCAACCGAGCCGACGCCGACAGCAGTCGCCGCTGCTCACGGCCGACCGCTGCCGAGTGACGCTGCGCCCGCACCCGAGGCCGCCGCGCCATCGCTGCCCGTGCATCTCATATTTCAGTCCCGCCGGCTCGCCCAGGACGCGCAGGACCCGAATCACCGGGGCCGTAAGATGATCGTTCGCATCATCAGCTCATCGCGCGAGACGCTGCCCGTCGAGGTGCCGGTGACGAGCGCCGCGCAGAACGTGAAGTTGCAGCTCGAGATCGTGCTCGAGCCCCATCGATCGCAGCTGTGGGGAGAGGGGGCCGCTGCGCTCGAGTCGGGTGACGTGATTACCGTCAGGAGCCCGAACTTCCGCGATCTGGTCCACCCAATTTGAGGGCGGCCCTCAGGAGCTCGGCGAGCTCAGACCGTACTCCTCATGCTCCTCGATTACCGGCTGGCGTGCTCCCATGAGCGCGGCGTAGGTGTCGATCTGCTGACGCAGGGCGCGGTCCCAGGTGAAGTGCCTGAGGACGCGCGCGCGGCCCGCGGCGCCGACCGCCGCGAGATCACGCTCGTAGAGAGCCGCGATCTCGGCGGCCATACTGGAAGCGCTGTCGGGCTCGGCGAGGGCGCCGACGCTCTCGTCGACCAGCTCGGGAAAGGCGCCGGCGCGGGCTGCCACCACCGGCAGCCCGCAGGCCATCGCCTCGAGCACCACCAGCCCGAAGGTCTCTTTGGTGCCGGCGTGCACCAGCGCATCGGCCGAGGCAACCCAGGAGGCGAGCTCGACGCTGTCGCGCCGGTACGGAACCATGGTGACGTTGCGCGTCGGGCGCGCACGCCGGTGTCCGCCGATGAGCAGCAGGTGATAGGGCTTACCGAGCTGCGCGAACGCCTGCATCAGCACCGGAAGATTCTTCTCCTCAGCGAAGCGGCCCGCGTAGACCAGCAGCCGCGTCTCGGGCGGCAGATGCAGCCGCTCGCGCAGCGCGCGCGTGCGGCGACCGGGGTGGAACACTTCGGCGTCCACCCCGAGCGGCTGATACACCGCGTGATGCACGCCGAGCGTGTCGAGGTATGTGCACATCACGCGACTCGGCGCCAGCACCACGTCGAAGCGCGCGTAGAGACTGCGCAGGTAGCGCTTGACCGGCGGCTCGATACTGCGAAAGCGTCGGCCGAGAATCTGCGGGACGTTCGAATGATAGAAGGCGACTACCGGGATGCCGCGCCGCCGCGCCACCGCGGCGGCGCACCAGCCGGGATGGAAGGCATCGCCCGCCTCGATGAGCGTCGGCTCGAGGCGCTCGAGAACGCGCTTCCAGCGGCGCAGGTTGAGCGGCAGGCGGTAATTGAAGGTGCCCGGCACGGTGAAGCCGGCGAGCGTCGAGACGCCGCCGCGCTCGAAGCGGTTCCTGCGGCCCGGCACCACGATGGTGTGCTCCCAGCGCGTGTGACGCGCGAGCCAGGCATGCTTGGCGTTGAGATAGCGCCGCACGCCGCCGCTGGTCGGCGAATAGAACAGAGTCGTATCGACCACGTGCAGGGTCCGTTGCGGCACACCGCGCATTGCACGCGCATGACGATAGCGTGTCAAGCCGCGACGCGCGCGCCAGCGACCGATCGTCATCGCAGAATCGCAGCGATTGATTGCAGCGCGCCTATTCGCTGACCGGTGCCAGCGCCAGCTCGAAGGTCGCCTCGGCTTTCCTGCCGTAGATGCGCCAGGTGTTGCGGCCGGCGTTCTTGGCCTCGTAGAGCACACGGTCGGCGGCCTTGTAGAGCTCGGACTGCGAGAGTCCGTCGCGCGGATAGACGGCGGCGCCGAGGCTGATGCCCGCCTGCACCGCGTGGCCCTCGAAGTCGAGCGGCGCCGCGAAGCTCTCGAGCAGCCGCTCGCACACGCCGGCAATCGCCTCCGTTTCGTGCGTGCCGTCGAGCAGCACCGCGAACTCATCGCCTCCGAGGCGCGCCACCACGTCGACCTCGCGGGTCGCGGCCTTGAGACGCTGCCCGGTCGCAATCAGCACGGCATCGCCTGCGGCGTGTCCGAGCGTGTCGTTGATCGCCTTGAACTTGTCGAGGTCGACCAGTAACAGCGT
>JASHVF010000181.1 GCA_030039615.1 Gammaproteobacteria bacterium
GCCGCTGCGCATCATGCGCACCAACCTCGCCGTCTACCTCGGCATCATCTATTCCTATCTGCCCTTCATGGTGCTGCCGCTGTTCGCGACGCTCGAGAAGCTCGATCCGACGCTGCTCGAGGCGGCCGCCGACCTCGGCAGCACGCCGCTGCGCTCCTTCCTCGACATCACGCTGCCGCTGTCGGTGCCGGGAGTGATCGCCGGCTCGATGCTGGTGTTCATTCCGGCGGTGGGCGAGTTCGTCATTCCTTCACTGCTCGGCGGGCCGAACAACCTGATGATCGGGCGGGTGCTGTGGGATGAGTTCTTCGGCAATCACGACTGGCCGGTGGCGGCGGCGGTGTCGATCGCGTTCCTGCTGCTCCTGGTGGGGCCGATCGCCGTCTACCAGTACTACAACGTGCGCCAGCTCGAGGCCTGAGAAGCGTGGAACGCCGCGGCTCGCTGTTTCCCTTCACGGTGCTGTGCTTCGGGATCGCCATCCTCTACGTGCCGATCCTGGTGCTGATCGGCTACTCCTTCAACGCCTCGCCGCTGGTGAACGTGTGGGGCGGCTTCTCGACCGCCTGGTACGGAGCGCTGTGGCACAACCGCCAGCTGCTGGATGCGGCGCTGCTGTCGCTCGAGGTGGCGGTGAGCGCCTCGACCGGCGCGGTCATCCTCGGCACGCTCGCCGCCGTCGCGCTGGTGCGCTTTGCGAGGTTTCCCGGCAGACTGCTGCTCACCGGCATGGTGAACGCGCCGCTGGTCATGCCGGAGATCATCACCGGCATCACGCAGCTGCTCCTGTTCGTGTCGATGGTGCAGCTCATCTCCTGGCCGCACCGCGGTTTCACCACCATCGTCATCTCGCACGTCACTTTCTGCACCGCCTACGTGACCATCACCGTGCAGGCGCGCCTCGCGAGCGCCGACCGCTCGCTCGAAGAGGCGGCCATGGATCTCGGTGCGCACCCGGCGCGCGCCTTCCTCGAGATCACGCTGCCGATCATCGCCCCGGCGATCGTCTCGAGCTGGCTGCTGTGCTTCACGCTCTCGCTCGACGACCTCGTCATCTCGAGCTTCGTGTCGGGCCCCGGGGCCAGCACGCTGCCGATGGTGATCTACTCGAAGGTCAAGCTCGGCGTGAGCCCCGACATCAATGCGCTCGCGAGCCTGATCGTCTGCGGCGTGGGCGTGCTGATCCTCTCGGCCGGCTGGCTGATGCGGCGCGCCGAGCGCCGCCGCCAGCTCGAGGTGCAGCTCGCGGGACGGTGAGCTACAGCGCCGTTTTTATCCGCGTCCAGGTGCGCGTGCGGATGCGCTCGAGCGGCGGGGCGACCTCGCTCGAGTGATAGAGCCGCGCCTCGACCGCGGGGGTCGGGTAGATCGTCGGGTCGTTGAGGATCTGCGGGTCGACGAAGGCATCCGCGGCACGGTTGTCGTTGCCGTAGTGAATCTCGTTGGTGATGGCGGCGATCACCTTCGGCTCGAGGATGAAGTTGAGGAACCTGTGGGCGTTGTCCGGATGCGGCGCGTCCGCCGGGATGAGCAGCGCGTCGTAGGTGCCGTTGGCGCCCTCCTGCGGCACGGTGAAGGCGAGGTGCACGTCGACCCCGGCGGCGCGCGCCCGCGCCCGCGCGGTGGAGTAATCCGCCGACCACGACATGGAGATGCAGAACTCGCCGTTGATGAGTCCGTTCATGTACTCGGACGAGTCGAATGCCTTGACGTAGGGGCGCACCGCGAGCAGCAGCTTCTCGGCCTGCTGGTAATCGGCGGCGCTCTGCGTGTTCGGGTCGAGGTGCAGGTAGTTGAGCGCCAGCTGCAGTACGTCCTCGGGCGAATCGAGGAACGAGACCCCGCAGTCGGCGAAGCGGGCGATGATCCCGGGCTTGAAGATCATGTCCAGGCTGTCGACCGGGGCATCGGCCATGCGCGCCTTCACCTGATCGACGTTGTAGGCAAAGCCGTTGACCGCGTGCAGGTAGGGCACCGCGTGGGCGTTGCCGGGATCGGCGGCGGCTTCGATCGCCAGCACGTGCGGATCGAGGTTCTTCCAGTTGGGAAGCCTGGCGCGGTCGAGCGGCCGGTAGATGCCCGCCTTGATCTGCCGGGCAAAGTAATCGGTCGAGGTGCTGACGATGTCGTAGCCGGAATCGCCCGCCATCATCTTGGCCTCGAGCGTCTCGTCCGAATCGTAGGTGTCGTACTCGACGCGGATGCCGGTGCGGCGCTCGAACTCCGCGATCGTGTCTGTGCCGATGTAGTCGGCCCAGTTGTAGACGTGCAGTACCGGCTGCTCGGCCCCGCCATGAGCGGCGTGGCCACAGCCGGCAACGGTGAGCGCGGCGAGCAGTGCGCCGAGCGCACTGCGCCCGAGGCGCACTAGAGCTTCACCATCACGTGCCTCACGACCGTGTAGTCCTCGAAGGCGTAGACCGAGAGGTCCTTGCCGTAGCCGGAGCGCTTGAAGCCGCCGTGCGGCATCTCGCTCACGGTGGCGAAGTGGGTGTTAATCCAGGTGGCGCCGTACTGCAGCCGCGCGGCGACCCGCAGCGCGCGCCCCGCATCCCGCGTCCACACCGACGAGGCGAGCCCGTATTCCGAGTCGTTGGCCCAGCGCACCGCCTCCTCGGGATCGCTGAAGCGCGTGACCGAGACCACCGGTCCGAACACCTCGCGCTGTACGATCTCATCGCTCTGGCGTGCCCCGGCGATCACCGTCGGCTCGTAGAAGAAGCCGCCGCCGGTGCGCTTCGTCCCGCCGGTCGTCACCGCGACGTGCCTGGCCGCTGCCGCCCGCTCGACCATGGCGGCGACGCGCTCGCGCTGGCGCTCCGAGATGAGCGGACCCATCTCGACGCCGGCCTCCTGCTGCGTGCCGACGCGGATGCTGCGCACCGCGCTCGTCAGGTCGGCCACCAGGCGCTCGTAGATCCGCTCGCCCGCGTACAAGCGGCAGGCGGCGGTGCAGTCCTGACCGGCGTTGTAGAAGGCAAAGGTGCGCACCCCGGCCACTACCGCCTCGATGTCGGCGTCGTCGAAGACGATGACCGGGGCCTTGCCGCCGAGCTCGAGGTGGGTGCGCTTCAAGTTGCCGGCGGCCGCCGCCAGCACTTTCTGGCCGGTGCCGACATCGCCGGTGAGCGACACCATGCGCACGCGCGGATGGCCCGTGATCGCGGTGCCCACCGGCTCGCCGCGCCCGCACACGATATTCACCACGCCGGGAGGCAGCACCTCGGCGAGCTGCTCGCCGAGCTTCAACGCCGTGAGCGGCGTCATCTCCGAGGGCTTGAGCACCAGAGTGTTGCCGGCGGCGATCGCCGGCGCGATCTTCCAGGCCGCCATCATCAGCGGATAGTTCCACGGCGCGATCGAGCCGACGACGCCGACCGGATCGCGGCGGATCATGCTGGTGTGGCCGGGCAGGTACTCGCCGGCGGCCAGCCCCTGCGGTATGCGGCAGGCGCCGGCGAAGTAGCGGAACAGGTCGGCGATCCCCGGCATCTCGTCGTTCAGCATGGCGGCGAGCGGCTTGCCGGTATTGCGCGACTCGAGGCTCGCGTAGGCGCCAGCCTCGCGCTCGAGACCATCGGCAATCCTGAGCAGCGCCGCCGCCCGGTCCCGCGGTGCGGTCGCCGCCCAGCCGTCGAAGGCGGCCTCGGCGGCCGCCACCGCCTGCCCGACCTGCTCGACGCTCGCCGACGCCACCGCGGCGATGGTCGTACCGCTCGCCGCATCGAGCACCGGGTCGGGCGGCCCCTCGCCGCCTACCAGCCGCCCGCCGATCAACATCTGGGTCTGCATGGGGGTCGCTCCTCTTTGAGGCGCCGCGCGCTTGCCGCCCCGCGTCGCGTCGCTATATTATTATCGCCATAATATTACCACGTGAGCCGCTCTCCAGCCTCGAGGGGCCGACATGAACTCCGACGTCATCATCACCTGCGCCATCACCGGCGACGACACCAAGGTTACCAAGAGTCCGCACTGCCCGATCACTCCCGAGCAGATCGCGGCCTCCGCCCTCGAGGCGGCCCGTGCCGGGGCCGCCATCGTGCACATCCACGTGCGCGACCCCGAGACCGGCGTCTTCAGCATGGCGACGCGCTACTACCGCGAGGTGGTCAAGCGGATACGCGAGAGCAAGGTGGACGTGCTGGTGAATCTCACCTGCGGCATGGGCGGCTATATCTACGTGGGCGAGAACGGCCTCAGCGACACGCCCGCGCCCGGCACCGACTTCGTCAGCCAGGAAGACCGCATGCGGCACGTGATCGACCTGTGCCAGGAAGGGCTCTATCGCCCCGATATCGCGACGCTCGACTGCGGCTCGCTGAACTTCGGCGACGTGAACCGCGCCTACGTCTCCACGCCCAATTACCTGCGCAAAGGCGCGGCGATCCTGCGCGACCTGCGCGTCAAGCCCGAGCTCGAGATCTTCGACACCGGCAACCTCTGGTTCGTGAAGCAGCTCATCAAGGAAGGACTGATCGGCGCGCCGGCGCTCATCCAGCTGTGCTGCGGTATCCCCTGGGGCGTGCCGGCCGATCCCGGCCATCTGCTCGCGATGGTCAACTACCTGCCGCCCGACTGCGTGTGGACCTCCTTCGGCGTGAGCCGCATGCAGATGCCGTGGGTGGCGCAATCGGTGCTGCTCGGCGGCAACGTGCGCGTCGGTCTCGAGGACAACCTGTACCTGAGCCGCGGCGTCTACGCGAGCAACGCGCAGCTGGTGGAGAAGGCGCGCACCATCATCGAGGCGATGGGCGCACGGGTCGTCAGCGCCGCCGAGGCGCGCGAGCGCCTGAAGCTCGGCTGAGACGTGCGCGCGCGACGTGGCCGGGGTGCTCATATACGAAACGCCGATCCTGCCCGAGTGGATCGACTATAACGGCCACCTCCGCGATGCCTACTACGGGCTCATCGCGAGCAGCGCCTGCGACGCGCTCATGGACCGCATCGGCATCGACGCCGCCTACCGCGCGCGCACCCGGTGCACGCTCTACACGCTCGAGATGCACGTGCACTTCCTCAACGAGGTGAAGTCGAGCGAGCGGGTCGCCGTATCCCTCACCATCCTCGGCGCCGACCACAAGCGCATCCACGCCGGCTTCACGCTGCGCACCGCGCCCGGCGCAGCGCCCGCGGCGACCGTCGAGATGATGCTGCTGCACTACCGCCAGGGCGAGGCTCCGGGGTCTGCGCCCTTTCCGCCCGCAATCGCCGCGGCAATCGCCACGCTCGCGGCCGCGGCCCCCGCCGCCGCCTTCGGGCCCGCTTCGCGCGCCCTGGCGCTGCGCCCGGCGGCGCCGGCCGCATGAGCCGCACGGCGATGCAGCGGCTGCTCGCGCCGCGCAGCGTCGCGCTGATCGGCGGCGAGTGGGCGGATGCGGTCGCCGCAGCGAGCCGCAAGATCGGCTACTCGGGCGAGCTGTGGCGCGTGCACCCGCGGCGCCCCTCGACTCCTGAAGTGCGCTATTTCCGCTCGGTGGAGGAGCTGCCGGGAGCGCCCGACGCGGCGTTCCTCGCAGCTCCCAACCGCGAGATCCCGGCGATCGCCGCGGCGCTCACGGCGCGCGGCGCGGGCGGCTTCGTGTGCTTCGCCTCGGGCTTCTCCGAGACCGGAACCGAGGAAGGGCGGCGGCTCACCGCGGAGCTGCTCGCCGCCGCCCCGCAGCTGCCGTTCTTCGGCCCGAACTGCTATGGCTTCATCAATTTCTTCGACGGCATCGCGCTCTGGCCCGACCAGGTGGTCGGCGCGCGCCGCGAGCGCGGCGTCGCGCTCATCTGCCAGAGCGGCACCATCTCCTTGAATCTCCTCTTCAACGGCCGCTCGCTGCCGCTCGGCTGCGTGCTCACCGTCGGCAACCAGACGCGCCTCGCGGCCGAGGACCTGATCGAGCTGCTCAGCGCCGATGAGCGCGTGACGGCCTTCGGGCTCTACCTCGAAGGGATCCAGGACATCGCGCGCTTCGCCCGCGCGGTGGCCGGGGCGCGTGCCGCCGGCAAGCCGGTGGCGCTGGTCAAGGCCGGGCGCACCGCCGCCGCGGCGCGCACCGCGCACACCCACACCGGCGCGCTCTCCGGCGCGGACGCCGCCTTCGACGCCTTCTGCCGCCAGGCGGGAATCGCCCGCTGCGACTCCCTCGGCACGCTGTGCGAGACGCTCAAGATCTTCCACTGCGGCGGCCCGCTCGCCGGCCGGCGCGTGCTCGTCATGGGCGCATCCGGCGGCGACATGGCGATGACGGCCGACAACTCGCGCAGCCTCGGGCTGGAATTCCCCGCCTTCCCTGCCGCGAGCGAGGCGCGCCTGCGCGAGATCGTCTCCGAGCGGGTGACCGTCGCGAACCCGTTCGATTTCCATACCTACATCTGGTTCGACCGGCCGCAGATGCGCCGCATGTTCTCGGTGGCGCAACGTTCCGGCTTCGATGCCGTCGGTTTCATGATCGACTGTCCGCCCGAGGGCCAGGCGGACCCGAGCGCCTACCTGAGCGGCATCGAGGAGTTCATCGCCGCAAGCCCCGGCGCCAGCTCGCGCGCGGCGCTCATCTGCTCGCTGCCGGAATCGCTCCCCGCGGCGACCCGCGAGCTGTGCCTGGCGGCCGGCGTAGTGCCGCTGCAGGGCCAGCGCGAGGCGCTCG
>JASHVF010000182.1 GCA_030039615.1 Gammaproteobacteria bacterium
ACGCCGAGCAGCGCGAGCCCCACGACCAGCATGCCGGTGATGGCTCCGCCGCGGAAGGCGACCGTGAGCGCGGCGTTCAGCCCGCCGGTGGCCGCCTGTGCGGTGCGCACGTTGGCGCGCACCGAGATGTTCATGCCGATATAGCCGGTGAGGCCCGAGAGCACCGCTCCGACCGCGAAGCCGCCGGCGGTGGCCCAGCCGAGGCGCGAGAAGCCGATCACCACGAGCAGCACCAGACCGACGATGAGGATGGTGCTGTACTGGCGGTTCAGGTAGGCCTTGGCGCCGGCCTGCACGGCGGCGGCGATTTCCTGCATGCGGGCGTTGCCTGCCGGCAGGCGCAGGATCGCGGCCGTGGAGAACACCCCATAGAGAACCGCGAGTATTCCGGCGCCGATCGCGAGCCACAGCCACGTGCTGAGATCCATCGAGAAACCTCCCCCAAAAAAGGCCGCGAACTATAGCACGGCGGGGGCTGGCGACGGCTGCCGCCGCGGCTCGCGCCGCGGCGCAGCAAGCCTGGCTGATCGGTTCCTGCGTGTGCCTCGGGTCAGAGCTTGAATTCCTCAGTCAGCTTCTTCTTCACCGAGACACCACGCATGTGCACATAGTCCGGCAGGCCGTTGCGGTAGGGGGGGTAGGCCTCGCCCGCGACCAGCGGTTCGAGATAGCGGCGGCAGGCCTCGCTGATGCCGAAGCCGTCCTCGCGCAGGTATTCCCTGGGCAGCTTCTTCTCCTTGTTGGCCACCTCGGCGAGCGGCACGTTGCCGATGGCCCAGCGATAGGGTTTGGAGGACTTGCGCACGATGGTCGGCATCACCGCGTTCACGCCCTTCACGGCGAGCTCTACCGCCGCCTTGCCCACCGCATAGGCCTGCTCGACGTCGACCCTGGAGGCGATGTGGCGCGCCGAGCGCTGCAGGTAGTCCGCGACCGCCCAGTGGTACTTGTAGCCGTGCGCCTCGCGCACCATGTTGGCCACCACCGGTCCGACGCCGCCGAGCTGGGTGTGGCCGAAGGCGTCGCGCGTGCCTGCGTCGGCGAGAAACTTGCCGTCCTCGTAGGCGGCGCCCTCGGATACCACGATCACGCAGTAGCCGTAGTCCGTCACGGACTGCTTGACGCGATCGAGAAAGCGGCGTCCGTCGAATGGCACTTCCGGAAACAGGATGACGTGCGGCGGCTCGTCGAGTCCGCGCCCGGCGAGCCCGGCGGCGGCGGCGATCCAGCCGGCGTGGCGTCCCATCACCTCGAACACGAATACCTTGGTCGAGGTGCGCGCCATCGAGGCGACATCGAGCGCCGCCTCGCGCGTCGACACCGCGACGTACTTGGCAACCGAGCCGAAGCCCGGGCAGCAGTCGGTGTGCGGCAGGTCGTTGTCGACGGTCTTCGGTACTCCCACGCAGGTGATGGGGAAGCCGAGCGAGGCGCCGATCTGCGACACCTTGAGCGCGGTGTCCATCGAATCGTTGCCGCCGTTATAAAAGAAGTAGCGGATGTCGTGCGCGCGGAACACGTCGATCAGGCGCTGGTACTCGGCGCGGTTCTGTTCGATGCCCTTCAGCTTGAAGCGCGCCGAGCCGAAGGCGCCGGCGGGTGTGTGCTTGAGCGCGCGGATGGTCGCCGCGCTCTCGCGCGAGCAGTCGATCAGATCCTCGGTGAGCGCGCCGACGATGCCATCGCGTCCGGCATACACCTTGCCGATGTGCCGCGAGCGCCCCGCGGTCTCGATGACGCCGGCGGCCGAGGCGTTGATGACGGCGGACACTCCGCCGGACTGTGCATAGAAGGCGTTGCTGCGGGCTGTCTTGGTCATGATGTTGGAGCCGTCAGGCGGGTGTCGTGTCAAGAATAGCGCACGCGGCGCGCACGCGGGCGGGCTGTTTGACCTGGCCCCGCACGCTCGGTAACGTGTGCCGCCTTCGTGCTGCCACAGGCGCAGCGGTCTCGCACTGAACAAAACATGCGCATCGTCCTGTTGGGGGCTCCGGGGTCAGGCAAGGGCACCCAGGCACATCGCCTGGCGGAGCGCAGCGGCATTCCGCAGATCTCCACCGGCGACCTGCTGCGCGGCGCGGTCGCGCGCGGCACCCCGCTCGGCCTCGAGGCCAAGGCCGCCATGGAGAGCGGACGACTGGTGGACGATGCGCTGGTGCTCGGCATGATCCGCGAGCGGCTGGCGGAGCCCGATACGCGCGCCGGCTTCATTCTCGACGGCTTCCCGCGCAACCTGGTGCAGGCCGCGGCGCTCGACGGGCTGCTGGCCGAGCTCGGGCAGCCGCTCGATGCGGTGGTGCAGTTCGAGGTTGCCAACGACGAGTTGGTGCGGCGCATCTCCGGCCGCCGCACCTGCGCCGACTGCGGGCGCGTCTTCAACGTGCTCGCCTCGCCGCCGCCGAGTGGCGCGGCAGCCATATGTCCCAAGACCGGCGCGCCCCACCGGCTGGTGCAGCGCGCCGACGATAACGAGGCGACGGTTGCCGAGCGGCTGCGCGTATACGCGGAGAAGACCCGCCCGCTGATCGAGTTCTATCGCAAGCGCGGCATCCTGCGGGTGATCGATGCGCAAGGCGACGTCGACGCCGTGACCGAGCGCCTGGCGGCCTCGCTCGCGGCGCCGCCGTCGCAGTTGCGCAAACCTCCGGCGAAGCGCGCGGCGCGGGCCAAGGCCGCGAAGCGTTCGGCACCGCGGCGGCGGCGCGGCGCGGCGCGACGCGTCAAG
>JASHVF010000183.1 GCA_030039615.1 Gammaproteobacteria bacterium
GCGGCCGCCGGCTCCGACGTCGGCCGGCGCCTGCTGCTGATGCTCGGGCCGCCCTCCGGCGGCAAGTCTACGGTCGCGATCCTCTTGAAGCGCGGGCTCGAGGAATACAGCCGCACCGACGAGGGGGCGCTGTACGCCATCCGCGGCTCGCCGCTGCGCGAGAATCCGCTCAACCTGATTCCGACCAGCCTGCGCGCGGAGTTCCGCGACCGTTACGGCATCGCCGTGCAGGGCGAGCTCTCGCCCTGGGCGCGCGACTTCGTCGAGCGCGAGTTCGAGGGCGACTTCGTGCGCGTGCCGATCGAGCGCGTGTTTCTCGCCGAAGCCTCGCGGGTCGGCATCGGCACCTACGCGCCGCACGACCCGACCACGGCCGACATCGCCGACCTCGTCGGCTCGGTGGACCTCGCCAAGGTCGCGCAGATCGGCGACGAGGGCGATCCGCGCGCCTGGTCCTGGTCCGGCGCCGTTTATGCCGCGAGCCGCGGCGTGCTCGAGATGATCGAGATCCTCAAGGTGAAGCGCGAGTTCCTCTACCTGCTGCTCACCCTGACGCAGGAGAAGAACGTCAAGGTGTCGCGCTTCCCGCTGATCCACCTCGACGAGACGATCCTGGCGCACACCAATCTCGCCGAGTTCCACAAGTTCCTGCAGGAAAAAGAGAACGAGGCGCTGCTCGATCGCATGGTGATCATCAAGATCCCCTATGCGCTCTCCTATCGCGACGAGTCGCGCATCTACCAGAAGCTGGTATCGGGCGCGCCCGCGTTCCGCAACGTGCATCTCGACCCGCACGTGCTCAATCTCGCCTCGGTGTTCGCCATCCTCACGCGCCTCACCAAGCCCGAGCGCGAGGGGCTCGATCTCGCCAAGAAGCTGCGCCTCTATGCCGGCGAGGCGGTCGAGGGCATGCCCGAGACCGAAGCCCAGCGCCTGCGCGCCGAGGTGCCCGACGAGGGCCTGACCGGGGTGAGTCCGCGCTTCGTCATCAATGCGATCTCCAATGCCATCACCCGCGGGAATACCCATAGTCTCACCAGTATGGAGCTGCTGCTGGCGCTCAAGGACTCGATCGAGAGCGACGCGCGCATGGACGCGAAGCAGAAGAAGGCGTGGATCGACCACCTGGTCACGGCGCGCAAGGAGTTCTACAACCGCTGGGTGAAGGAGGACGTGCACCGCGCGATGTTCGCCTCCTTCGAGGCGGAGGCGCAGCAGCTGCTCGAGAAATATCTCGACGAGGTCGAGGCCTCGCTCGATCACCGCCAGGTCACCGACCCGATCACCGGCGAGACGCGCGCCGCGGACGAGCGCTTCCTGCGCTCGGTCGAGGAGAAGATCAAGGTATCGGATTCCGGCAAGCTGTCGTTCCGCCAGGAGGTGGTGCGCAAGGCGATGGTGGCGTTCAAGGCCGGGGAGAAATTCAAGCTCGCGAGCCACGCGCGCATGCGCGAGGCCATCGAGCAGTACCTGTTCGAGGAGCGGCGCGACGTGCTGCGCCTGGTGACCTCGACGGCGCGCCCCGACGAGGACGCGCGCCAGAAGATCTCGGTGGTGCAGCAGCGCCTGGTCACCGAGTACGGCTACGACGAGCACAGCGCCAAGGAAGCGCTCAGCTACGTCACCACGCTGCTCGCGCAGGAGTAGCGCCGCCGATAAAAAAGGAGTACCAGTAGCGCATGGACGAAGAGGGCGGCAAAGGCGGCGGACACCCCCCGCTCTGCGCTGCGAAGTGGTACGAGCTGTTCTCGCGAGGCGCGCGCGACTGGCTGCGCCATGACGAGAAGGTGCGCGAGGCCGTACGCGCCAATCTCCCCGAGATCATCGCCGGCGGCGAGGTGATCAACGACGGTGCGCGCACCGTGCGCGTACCGGTGCGCATGCTCGAGCACTACCACTTCCGCCTGCGCCGCCCCGAGGAGCAGCAGGGCGTCGGCCAGGGCAAGGCCAAGCCCGGGGACGTGTTCTCCGATCCCTCGCAGCAGCAGGGTCCGGGCGAGAAAGGCGCGGGCGGGCGCGACGACGGCGAGGTGCAGCTGCTGCTCGAATTCAAGGTCGACGACATCGTCGACTGGCTGTGGGAGGAGATGAAGCTCCCCAACCTCAAGGCACGCGTCGGGCCCTCGGAGGAGAGCGACTGGACGCGCGAGGGCTGGGACCGGCGCGGCGCGCGCTCGCGGCTCGACCGCCGCCGCTCCTTCAAGGAGCTGGTCAAGCGGCGCGGCGCTCCCGGGGCGACCCCGACCTTCACCGACGAGGATCTGCGCTTCCGGCAGCTGGCGCGGCGCAGGCAGCCGGCGATTCACGCCGTAGTGTTCTTCATGCTCGACGTGTCGGGCAGCATGTCCGACCGCGACCGCAAGCTCGCCAAGACCTTCTTCTTCTGGGTGGTGCAGGGCCTGCGGCGCCAGTACCGCTCGCTCGAGACGGTGTTCGTGGCCCACACCACCGAGGCGTGGGAATTCAACGAGCCGGAGTTCTTCCAGGTGTCCGGCACCGGTGGCACGGTGACCTCGACCGGCCTCAACAAGGTGCGCGAGATCATCGACGCGCGCTACAACCCCGGCCGCTGCAATCTGTACCTGTTCTACGCCTCCGACGGCGACAACTCGGTGAGCGACGCGGCGGACGCGCGCAGCGCGCTCGCCTCGATCGCCGCCGACACCTGCTTCACCGGCTACGTGGAGGTTTCCTCCGGGTTGTCGCGCCAGCTCGCCACCGAGACCGGCAAGCTCTGGGCCGAGCTCTCCGGCGCCGGAGTCGCCGCCGGCAGCTACGCGCTCAACGACTTCGACGACGTCTGGGGCGCGGTGCGCCACTTCTTCTCGGCCGAGACCGCCGCTCCGGCCGGCACCTGAGACGCGCGTGAGTCAGGACTGGCGCGACTACGTGAGGCGCATCGAGGAGCTCGCCGCCCGCTCCGGGCTCAAGTTCCATCCGGTGGATTTCGAGGCGGTTCCCGACAGCTTCATGATGGAGATCGCGGTCTACGGGCTGCCGGTGCGCATGCCGCACTGGTCGTTCGGCGTGCGCTATATCTATCAGCTGATCCAGCGCCGCATGGGCAATTCGCGCCTCTTCGAGGTGGTGTTCCCGGGCAATCCGGGCCACGCCTACCTGGCCGCGAGCAACGGGCTCGCCGAGAACATCCTGGTGACCGCGCACGTGCTGGGGCACGCCGACTTCTCACACAACAACCTGCTGTTTCGCCGCTGCCAGGAGCAGGTGAGCGAGCACATCGTCGAGCACGCCGCCAACCACGCGCGCGCCATCCAGCAGATCATCGAGACCCACGGCGCGCAGCGCGTCGAGACGGTGCTCGATGCGGCGCTCGCCCTCGAGCAGCACATCGACCTCGACCAGGCGCTGCGCCGCGAGCGCTACGCGGAGTACCTCGAGGAGCCGAAGGTGCTCGCCGACGACAGCTTCCGCAAGCGCTTCGCCTCGCTCGACCCGGTCGCGGCCAGCACGGTGGAGGCGAAGAAGCGCGCCCCGCTGCCGCCGCATCCGGAGCGCGACCTGCTGTGGTTCGTCGCCAACTACGCCCCCGAGATGGAGAGCTGGGAGCGCGACATCTTTCTCGCGGTGCGCGAGGAGTCGTTCTACTTCTATCCGGTGTTCGCCACGCAGATCATGAACGAGGGCTGGGCATCCTACTGGCACGCGCGCCTGCTGCGCGAGGCGGATTTCGTCCCGCAGCAGTCGTACCTGGACGCCGTCAAGTGCCACTCCGACGTGGTGCGGCCGATCGCCGCCGACGCGCAGGTGTCACTCAGCATCAATCCCTATCACCTCGGGTTCTCGATGTGGGAGAAGATCGTCGAGCGCGACGGGCTCGAGGCGGCGCGCCACATCATGGAGCAGGACGATGACTTCGCCTTCGTGCGCAACCATCTGACGCGCGAGCTGGCGGATGAGCTCGGACTGTTTCGCTACAGCGC
>JASHVF010000017.1 GCA_030039615.1 Gammaproteobacteria bacterium
CGCATCGTCTGCGGCGACGTCGGCTTCGGCAAGACCGAGGTCGCCATGCGCGCCGCCTTCGCGGCCACCCAGGCGGGCAAACAGGTGGCAGTGCTCGCGCCGACCACGCTGCTGGTGCAGCAGCACCTCGCCAATTTCCGCGATCGTTTTGCCGACTGGCCGGTGCGCATCGAAGCACTGTCGCGCTTCGGCACCTCTAAGGAGACGCAGACGACGCTTGCCGGCCTCGAGCAGGGCAAGGTCGACATCGTCGTCGCCACCCACCGCCTGCTGCACTCGCACGCGCGCTTCAAGGACCTGGGGCTGCTGATCGTCGACGAGGAGCAGCGCTTCGGAGTGCGCGACAAGCAGCGCCTGCAGGCGCTGCGCGCCAACGTGCACGTGCTGACACTCACGGCGACCCCGATCCCGCGCACCCTCAACATGGCGCTCGGCGGCCTGCGCGACCTGTCGCTCATCACCACCGCCCCGGCCGCGCGGCTCGCGATCAAGACCTTCCTCATCGAGTGGCACGGCCCGACGCTGCGCGAGGCGGCGCTGCGCGAGCTGCGCCGCGGCGGCCAGATCTACTTCGTGCACAACGAGGTACGCACCATCGGCAAGATCGCCGCCGAGGTGCAGGCGCTGGTGCCGGAGGCCAGTGTGCGCATCGGCCACGGCCAGATGCGCGAGCGCGAGCTCGAGCAGCTGATGGTGGATTTCTACCACCGGCGCTTCAACCTGCTGGTGTGCACCACCATCATCGAGAGCGGCATCGACGTGCCGAGCGCCAACACCATCATCATCAACCGCGCCGATCACATGGGGCTGGCGCAGCTGCATCAGCTGCGCGGCCGGGTGGGCCGCTCGCATCACCGCGCCTATGCCTACCTCGTCGCGCCGCCGCGCCAGGCGCTGCCGCGCGATGCCGCCAAGCGGCTCGAGGCCATCGAATCGATGGAGGAGCTCGGCGCGGGCTTCGCACTCGCCACCCACGACCTCGAGATCCGCGGCGCCGGCGAGCTGCTCGGCGAGCAGCAGAGCGGCAACATGACCGAGATCGGGTTGTCGCTCTATCTCGACATGCTGGAGCACGCGATCGATGCGCTCAAATCCGGACGCGAGCCGGTGCTCGATCAGCCGCTCGCGGCGGCGACCGAGGTGGAGCTGCGCCTGCCGGCGTTCCTGCCCGAGGCCTACGTCGCCGACGTGCACGTGCGGCTCTCGCTCTACAAGCGCATCGCCGCGGCCGCCACCGATGCGGAGCTCGACGAGCTCACCGCCGAGATCCACGATCGCTTCGGAGCGCCGCCGGCGGCGGCGCTGAGTCTCATCCGCATCGCGAAACTGAAGCTGCTGGCGCGCGCGCTCGGCGTGCGGCGCCTGGACTTAGGTCCCCAGGGCGGCTCGGTGCTGTTTGAGGAGCGTACCGCGGTCGAGCCGGCGGCGCTGGTGCGCCTCATCCACAGGAGTGCGCGCGAATACCGGCTGGAGGGCCCGCAGAAGCTGCGCATCTCGCGCTCGCTGCCCACCGAGGCGGCACGCTTCGAGTTCGCCGCCGAGTTGCTCGGGCGCCTCGGCGCAGCGGCAGGTCCGCGGCGGGACGGCTAGAATGCGCGGCATGAAGCGTCGTATCCGCTCGCGCGCCGCCACGCTGGCGCTCACCGCCGTGCTCGCCGCGGCGCTGCCCGCGGGCGCCGAGGAAAGCGCCGGCCCGGTCTACAACGTCGAGATCATCGTGTTCCGCACCACCGCCGCCGAGGGCAGCCCGGAAAACTGGAGCGAGGAAGCCGGGGCCCGCAGCATCGCCGGGGACGAGTCGGCGAGCGGCTCGCTGCAGGTGGGCCGTTTCGTGGCACTGCTGCCCGCGTCGGCTTACCAGTTGAACGAGCTCGAGAGCCGCCTGCGCGCCAGCGGCGAGTACCTGCCGGTCGCGCATGCCGCGTGGTCGCAGACCGCGAGCGCCTGGGGAACGCGCGCGGGCTTTCCGCTCACGCGTCTCGGCATCGACGTGCCGGGGCTGAGCGGCAACGTCTACCTCGAGCACGGCCAGTTCCTGCACCTCGGCCTGTCGCTCGCCTGGGCGATGGAGAGTCCGCCCGACGGGCTGGGGGCGGCGCCCGGCACCGCCTTCACGCTCAATGAGACGCGCCGCGTGCGCTTCTACGAGCGCAACTACTACGATCATCCGGCCTTCGGCGTGATTGCGCTGGTGACGCCGGCGCAGGGCCCGCGACCGCCGGGTCGGTAGTTCGCTCGTCTATCGGCCGAAATCGCAGAAAGCTACTGAAAGTCGGATGATTCGGCGGTAGCGATGCCGTCCTTGCCGTTGGTCTTGGCGCGCTGCATCGCGGCGTGGCACGCCTTGAACAGCCCCTCGAGCGGCAGGCCACGCGGCGGTACCAGGCTCGCGATGCCCGCGCTCACGGTCACGTAGCGCCCGGCGCCCGCGGTCGGGTGATGCATCAGCAGCTCGCGCACGCGCTGCGCGACGATGCGCGCGTACTCGGCAGCGCGCTCCGCGGCGTCGCCCTGGGTGAGCACCACGAACGTGCCGCCCTCCCAGCGCCCCACCAGGTCTCCGCCACGGCGGTAGGAGGCGCCGATGACGCGCGCCACCCGGCGTATGCAGGCATCGCCCGCGGCGCGATCGAACTTCTCGTTGTAGGCGCCGAGATCGTCGATATCGAACAGCGTCAGCCCGATCTCGTGCGAGTCGCGCTGCGCCAGCTGCCAGTCGCGCTGCAGCAGCTCCTCGAGATAGGCGCGCGAGTAGAGGCTGGTGAGGCGGTCCTCGCGCAGCCACGAAGGCAGTCCGCCGGGAGCGCGCTCCGGCGCCTTGAGGCGCTCGCTCGCGTCGCGGTGAAATCCGATGAAGTGGGTGAGCTCGCCGGCGGCGTTGCGCACCGGCTGCATGACCGTCTCGTTCCAGAAGAGCGAGCCGTCCGGGCGGTAGTTACGCAGCAGCACGCGCGCCGCCTCGCCCTTGCCGATCGCCTCGTGCAGCCGGGCGCGCGCCTCCTGGTCGCGGTCGGTGCCCTGCAGCATGCGCAGGTTGTTACCCACCAGCGCCGCCACGGGGTAGCCGCACATCTGCGCGAAGGCGGCATTGACGAACACCACCGGCTGATCGGGTGCGGTGGCGTCGCAGATCACGATGCCCTCGGGCGCGTTCTCGACGACGCTGCGCCACGCGTCGCTCGTCCAGTTGTTCATGGGGTGCTGCCTGCCACCAGGGTCAGGGGCGGGGCGGCCTCGATGCGCGCGAGCGCCGCGCGCGCCTCGGCCCACTCCGGGGATGCCAACAGCTGCGTCCGGTCAGGGGCGGCCCGCCCGTGCAGACGCACCAGCCGCAGGCTCGAGGCAGGCTCTACCCCCACGTCGAGGCGGTCCAGAAGCTCGACGACACCCGAGCGATTGTTGCACACCGGAAGCATGTCACAGCCCGCCGCCAGGGCCTGCCGGGCACGCTCGACGACGTCGCCGTACGCGGCCGCAGCCCCTCCCATCGATAGATCGTCGGCGAACACTACCCCCTGGAACCGCAGTTGACCGCGCAGCACGTCGCGAATCCAGCGCGCCGAGAGGCTCGCCGGGGCCGGATCCACGGCTGGAAACAACAGGTGCCCGACCATGACGGCGGGCAGCCCGTTGGCAATCAGCCGCCGGTACGGGGCCAGGTCACCGGCCAGGTCAGGGAGTCCCCGGCGGTCTACCGGCAGCGTCTGGTGCGAGTCGGCCACGACCGCGCCGTGGCCGGGGAAGTGCTTGGCGGTCGCAGCCATGCCCGCATCGCGCATGCCGTGCGAGTAGGCCACGGCCAGCTGCCCGACCGCCTCGGGTGACGCGTGGAAGGCGCGGTCGCCGATCACCTCGCTCACGCCGAGGTCGAGATCCACGCAGGGTGCAAACGAGATGTCGACCCCATGGGCGCGCAGCTCCGCGGCCATCAGCCAGCCGAGCTGGCGCGCCAGCGCGAGTCCGGAGCGCGCCTCGGCATCGAAGGCATGCCCGATGCGCCGCGCCGGCGGCAGGCGCGAGAAGCCCTCGCGAAAGCGCTGCACGCGCCCGCCCTCGTGGTCCACGGCGACGATCAGAGCGGGGGAGCGCGTGGCGTGGATCTCGCCCACCAGGGCGGCGAGCTGCTGCGGGTCAAGGTAGTTGCGCGTGAACAGCAGCACCCCGCCGACCAGCGGATGGCGCAGCAGCTCGCGCTCGGCCGGGCTCACGGCGCTGCCCTCGAGGTCGATCATCAGGGGACCGAGGCTCATGGGCCGCTCAGCAGCGCCAGCGACTCGACGTGCGCGGTGTGCGCGAACATGTCGACCACGCCGGCAGCCTCGAGCGTGAAGCCATGTTCGTGCACCAACACCATGAGGTCCCGCGCCAGGCTGCCTGGATGGCACGAAATATACAGCACCCGCGCCGGCGCGAGGCGCGCGAGCGATGCCAGCACCGCGCGCGCGCCGGTGCGCGGTGGGTCGAGCAGCACGTGGCTGTAAGCGCCGCTGAGCCACGGCGCGGCCGGAGCCGGCTCGACGGCGAGATTCGCCACGTGAAAGGCGACGTTCGCGAGTCCGTTGCGCTCGGCGTTGCCGCGCGCGCGCTCGATCAGCCCCGCCTCGCCTTCGACGCCTACCGCGGCGCCGGCGCGCCGCGCCAGCGCCAGCGTGAAGTTGCCGAGGCCGCAATAGAGATCGAGTACCCGCGCCGCGGGTGTCAGCTCGAGCAGTTCGACCGCGCGCGACACCAACCTGGCATTCACCGCGCCGTTGACCTGGATGAAGTCGGTGGGCAGGAACTCGAGCGTCAGGCCGAAGGCCGGCAGGGCGTAGCTGAGCGGCGCGGCCCCCTCCCCGCCCGCGAGCGGCCGCACCGAGTCGAGCCCCGCAGGCTGCAGGTAGAGACGCACGCGGTGGGTGGCGGCGAATTCCGCGAGCAGCTTCAGGTCCGCCGCGGGCGGCTCGCTGAGCACGCGCAGCACCAGCGCGGTGGCGTTGTCGGCCACCGCCACCTCGATCTGCGGCACGTGCTCGCGTACGCCGAGGCGCGTGAGCAGCGCACCGAGCGGCGCCAGCAGCTCGCCCGCCGGCGCGGCGAGCACCTCGCAGCGGCTGAGATCCGCCACGTAGGGCGCGGCGCGCTCCCGGAACCCGACCACCACGCGCTCCTTGCGGAAGACGAACTTGGCGCCGAGACGCGCGCGGCGCCGGTAGGCCCAGACGGGGCCCGCGAGCGGCTCGAGCCAGCGCCGCGGCGCCACCTGCCCGACCCGCTCGAGCGCGACGCGCAGCTCCGCCTCCTTGGCGGCGAGTTGTGCGGCCGGCTCGAGATGCTGCAGCACACAGCCGCCGCATACCCCGAAATGCGCGCAGCGCGGCGCCACGCGCGCCGGCGATGCCTCGAGCACCTCGAGCAGCTCGCCGTCGTCGTGCTGGCGGTGGCGCCGGGTGCGGCGCAGGCGAATGCGCTCGCCGGGCAGCGCGCCGGCGACGAACACGGTCTTGCCGCCGCGCACCACGCCCTCGCCCTCGTGGGTGAGCCCGCTGACGAGCGCGACCTCCTCGGCCGGGACGCTCATGGCGCGCCCGGGCTCAGGACGCCCCGGTCCAGGCGGCGAGGAACTGCGCATGATGCGGCTCGGAGGAGCCGCGCAGGTAGGCGCGCGCGCGCTCGATCTCGGCGTCGTGAGCCGCCGCTGTCAGCCGCCCGCGCAGCCGTTCGAAGCGCAGCCAGATGAGGTAGGTGTTGAGAACGTCGGTTTCGCAGTAGCGGCGGATGCCGATGAGGTCGCCGCGCTGGAACGCCTCCCAGACCTGCTCGCCGTCGAAACCGAGCTTGCCCGGGAGCCCCAGCAGGCGCGCCATGTTGGCGAGCGATACGCGGTTGCGCGCGCTGAACCCCGACAGCACGTCCATGAGGTCGGTGTGCCGCCAGTGATAGCGCTGCAGGTAGTTGTTGTAGCGGAACTCGGTTTCGCCGTCGCCGGTCTCCCAGAAGCGCGCCGCCTGCACGCCGTGCAGCAGCCCGCGATAGCCGAGCACCGGCAGATCGAACCCCGAGCCGTTCCAGGACACCAGATCCGGAGTGAGCCTGGCGATGCCGTCGAAGAAGCGCTGGATCAGCTCGCCCTCGGCAGCGCCGGGCTCGCCGATGCTCCAGAGGGTGAAGCTGTCGCCCTTGCGCAGCGCGCAGGAAATGGCCACCACGCGCTGCTGCTCGAGCGGCAGGAAATCCGCGCCACTGTCCTGGCGGCGGCGCGCGAACATCGCCTTGGCCACCTGCGCATCGGCGAGCGGACCGAGGTCGTAGAGGCGGCGGCCGAAGGCGACGTCCGGCACGGTCTCGATGTCGAACACCAGGGTGTTCATGTCGCCCTCATCAGCACCGCCACCGCCACCACCAGCCCCGCCTCGTCGGTGAGCGTCACGTGCGCCTCGCCGACGCCGAGCGCGCGGCGTACCTGCTCGCCGCGGGCCGAGAACACCACCTCGGGCTTGCCCCAGGTGTTCTGCACCACGCCCACGTCGCGGATCCACATGCCGTGGGCGAAGCCGGTCCCCATCGCCTTGACGATCGCCTCCTTGGCCGCAAAGCGCATGGCGAGAAAGCGCTCGGTGCGCGCGGTGCGCGCGAGCTGCGCGAGCTCCTCCGGCATCAGCAGATGCTCGACGAAGCGGCTGCCGAAGCGCTCGAACGAGCGCTTGATGCGCGCCGCCTCGAGCACGTCGACCCCGATGCCGAAGATCATGCGCGTGCCGCCTGCATCAGCGCCTTCATGGTACGCACCGCCTCGGGCAGGCCCGTGAACAGCGCGCGCGCCACGATCGCGTGGCCGATGTTGAGCTCGACGATCTCGGGCATAGCCGCCACTGGCTGCACGTTGTGATAGTCGAGCCCGTGGCCGGCGTGCACGGTGAGCCCGAGCCGCGCCGCCAGACGCGCGCCGCTGCGCAGCCGCTCGAGCTCGGTGGCGCGCGCCGCGCCGGCGGCGTGCGCGTACGCTCCGGTGTGCAGCTCCACGACCGCAGCACCGCTGCGCG
>JASHVF010000184.1 GCA_030039615.1 Gammaproteobacteria bacterium
GACCAGATTGCGCAGCAGTGTGCGCAGCGCGTCCGGGTCGCCGGACACGGTGAGCGGCCGCGCGGCGCTCAAGCCCAGATCGATGTGGCGCGCGTCCGCGAGCGGCACCAGCTCGGCAACCACCTCGCGCGCGAGCGGCTCGAGCGCTACCGGCACGTGCGGGCGCGGATTGCGGGGCTGCTCGCGCGCCAGCGACAGCATCTGCTCGACCAGGCGGATGCCGCGCTGCACGCCTGCCGACAGGTGCTCCATGGCCGCGCCGCGCTCGGCATCGCCGCTCGCGCGCGCCAGCATGTCCATCTGCAGGTGCAGCGCGGTGAGGGGCGTGCGCAGCTCGTGCGCCGCGTCCGCCATGAAGGCGCGCTCGCGCTCGAGCGCGGCGTTGAGCCGCGCGAGCAGCTCGTTCAGCGCCGCCACCAGCGGCTGCACCTCATCCGGCAGCCGCGCATCGTCGAGCGGCTCGAGCGCGTTCACACGGCGCGCCCGGACCAGGGAAGTGAGCCGCTCGAGGGGCTTCAATGCGTGGCCGACCGCGAGCCAGATGAGGAGCGCCAGTCCCGGCAGCAGCAGCGCAAAGGGCGCGAGCGTGCGCAGTGCCAGCTCCGCCGCGCGCTGCTCGCGCACGCTCATCGGCTGGGCCACCTGGATCACGCGGGTGAGCGCCTGGACGCCGTACACGCGCCAGCGCCCCTCGGAGGTGCTCGCCGTCGAGAAGCCGAGCGTGGTCATTTGCGGCAGCACCGCGTGCGGGCGCGACAGGTACACGCGGTTGCCGTCGAGCGCCCACACCTGCACGACGAAATCGTACGAGGCATCCGCGGGGGCGATCTGCTGCGACAGCAGGTACTCGACCGGCTGGTCGCGCAGGATGAGGGCCGTCTGGCGCAGGTGATAGTCGAAGAAGGCGTCCGCCTCGGCGAGCGCGTTGCGGTACACGACCCAGCCGCCGGCGGCCCCGACCAGCACCACGCCGGCGAGGAGCGAAGCCAGGAGGCGCGCGCGCAGCGAGCTCACGAGGCGGGCCGCACGCGGTAGCCGACGCCACGCACCGTCAGGATGAAGTCGGCGCCGAGCTTGCGGCGCAGGCCGTGCACGTGCACCTCGATCGCATTGCTCTCGATCTCCTCGCCAAACCCGTAGATGCGCTCCTCGAGCTGACTGCGCGAGAGGATCGCGCCCGGGCGCTCGAGCAGGATCGCGAGCAGGGCAAATTCTCGCGGCGAGAGCGTCACCTCGCTCCCGCCCCGCGTCACACGGTGGGTGGCCGGGTCGAGCGACACGCCGAGGTGCTCGAGGCGCGGCCCGGAGCGCCCCGCCTTGCGGCGCAGCAGGGCGCGGATGCGCGCCGCTAGCTCACCGAGATCGAAGGGCTTCACCAGGTAGTCGTCGGCGCCCGCATCCAGCCCCGCGACCCGGTCGGCCACCGCGTCGCGCGCGGTGATGATCAGCACCGGGAGCGCCGTGCCGCGCGCGCGCAGTGCCTTGAGGAGTGTCAGGCCGTCACTCCCGGGGAGCCCCAAGTCGAGCAGCAGCAGCTCGTAGGGCTCGGTGGCGAGCGCCGGCGCCGCCGCGGCGGTGCTCGCCAGCCAGTCCACGGTGAAGCCGTCGCGCTTCAAACCCGCGCGGATGGCTTCGCCGATCATGGCATCGTCCTCTACCAGGAGCAGTCGCATACAGATCCACGAGTATGATCAATCGCGCCCGCAATCGTTCAAGGAGCTTAGACCGCTTGAGTCCCGCCGAGCGCCTGGTGCGCGACGCCGAGCTGCTCGGCGTACCGCTGTCGACCTCCGCCGCGGCGCGGCTGCTCGAGCTCCTCGATGAGCTCGCGCGCTGGAATCGCACCTACAACCTGACCTCCATCACCACGCCCGAGGAGATGATCACGCATCATCTCCTCGACAGTC
This sequence comes from Gammaproteobacteria bacterium, assembly GCA_030039615.1. Lineage (GTDB taxonomy): Bacteria > Pseudomonadota > Gammaproteobacteria > Steroidobacterales > Steroidobacteraceae > 13-2-20CM-66-19. The sequence continues at coordinate 1,908 of JASHVF010000184.1, forward strand.
TGTCGATCAGCCCGGATCTCACCGGCACGCGCATCGCCGACGTCGGCACGGGGGCGGGCTTGCCGGGACTGCCGCTCGCGATCGCGAACCCCGGACGGGAATTCACCCTGATCGACTCGAACGGCAAGAAGGTGCGCTTCGTCCGTCATGCCGCGCGCACGCTCGGCCTCGGCAACGTCACCGCGCTCCACGCGCGCGCCGAGACGCTCCACCCGGAGACGCCGTTCGATACCGTCACGGCTCGGGCGCTCGCCCCGCTTCCAGAGCTGCTCGCCGCGGTGACGCCGCTCTGTGGACCCCGGACCCGCGTGCTGGCGATGAAGGGGCACTACCCGCAGGAGGAGCTTGCGCGGCTGCCCGCGGCCTGGCGTCTCGCCGACTCGCGCACCATCACGGTGCCGGGACTCGAGGCGGCGCGCTGCGTTTTGACCCTGATCCCCGCCTGACACTCCGGCAGCGGCGTCGTGCGCTCATGGCAGGTGCAGCGGCAGCGCGGTCGTCTCCTTGATCACCGCGAGCGCAATCGAGGAATTCACCGACTGCACCCCGGGGAAGCGGGATAGATGGTCGAGGAAGAACGCCTCGTAGGCTTTTATGTCGCGGCACACGATGCGCAGCAGGAAGTCGGTCTCCCCCATGAGCGTGTAGCACTCGAGGATCTCAGGGTGTGTACGCACCGCCTGCTCGAACTT
>JASHVF010000185.1 GCA_030039615.1 Gammaproteobacteria bacterium
GCCCAGGCGCGCGTGCGCGCGCCCGCGAGCCCGCGCTGCTTGAGCGTGTAGAGCGCGGCGAGGGTGAGCGCGGCCGCCGCGACCAGGGCGCCGATGCGGTGCGTGAGGTGGATCGCGGTGCGCGCGGCGTTGCCGAGCAGGCCGCCCTCGGAGTCGAGGCGCGCGCCGTGCCAGAGCACGAAGGCGCTGCGAAAATCGGCCGGCGGCCACCAGGCGCGCTGGCAGGTGGGGAAGTCGGGGCAGGCGATGGCCGCATAGTTGCTGCTGGTCCAGCCGCCGAGCGCGATCTGCAGCCCGAGCGCCGCGAGCCCGAGGATCGCCAGGCGGCGTGCGCTCACGATCGAGGCGGCGCCGCCGAGCAGCGAACGGCCGGCGCCGCCGAGCGAGCTCGCCCCCCAGGAGCTCACCGGGAGCGAGAGCGCGAGCCACCAGAGCATGCCGAGCGTCGTCAGGCCGAGCAGCAGGTGCGCCGTCACGATGAGCGGCGTCAGCTGCCAGGTCACGGTGAGCATGCCGAGCAGCGCCTGCACGACGACGATCGCGGGCAGGCTGAGCGCCAGCGCGAGGCTCACCACGCGCTCGCGCCGCGCGCGCACCGCGAGCGAGGCGATCGCGACGATCAGCAGCGCCAGGGCGCCGGCGCCATAACGGTGCACCATCTCGCGCCACGCCTTGCCGGGCTCGAGCGGTTTACCTGGGTATGCCGCCTGCGCCGCATCCTGTGCGGCGCCGCTCGGGGTGAGGTGGCCGTAGCAGCCCGGCCAGTCGGGGCAGCCGAGTCCGGCGGCGGTGAGGCGTACGTAGGCGCCGAGCACCACGACGACGAAGGCGAGCACGACCCCGGCGAGCGCGAGGCGGCGGATCCAGCGGGTTGCGGGCTTGTTTGGAATGGCTTACCTCCCGCGTCAGCCGATATGCGAGAGGCGCAGGAGCTTGCGCAGGTCCTCGAGCAGGCCGTGCGGATCGCTGCGCGCATCGTAGCTCATCATGAGGTTGCCGAGCGGGTCGACTACGTAGAGCGAATGCGCGCGCTCGCTCAGCGGAAACTCCTTGAGCAGGGCCGCGGCGGCCGGCCCGCTCGCATCGAACACCGCGAGCCCGGCGTCCGCGAGCGCCGGCGCGCCGCTGCAGCAGCTGCCGGTGGCGAGAAATACCCGCGCCACGCGCGGCATGTCGTTGTTGAGCGCGAGGCGCGTCTGGCGCATCACCAGGAGCGCCCGGTCGCAGTCGGCGTCACAGCCGCCATCGCCCACGTAGACGAGCGTCCAGGTGCCGTGGAACGAGGCGGCGGCCGCCGGGCCCGCCGCGCGCGGCAGCGTCAGCGCGGGCAGCGGCCGTGGCGGCTCGACGAGCGTGCCGTGATTGACGCGTCCGGCGGGACGCCAGCTGGTCCCGTAGTAGGTGTAGAAGGCGAGCGCCAGCGGCATGAGGAAGAGCGCCGCGAGCGCACCCACGGTGCGCAGGTTCCGGGCGCGCAGTGCCGCGGAGCCGCCGGGCGGTGAGCTCATGCGCTGCTCCGCTTCACTGCGGCGGCCGTGCGGCGCGCCGGCGCCGCACGCTCAGCACCGTGGCGACGATGACGCTGAGCGCCGCGAAGCACCACCACTGGATGGCGTAGGAAAGATGGCGCAGCGGCGAGATGCCGGGCGGCTGCCAGTCGCGCACGTAGCCTCCGGGCTCGCCCGGGTCGAGCAGCAGGATGCGCGCGCCGACGGGCACCGCGAGCGCGCCGGCGAGCTCGCCCGCGGTGGGGAAGCTCGTGACCTTGGGCCAGGGATCCTGCGCTCGTGGCGCCGCACGGCCGCTCGCGAGCCCGGCGCTGGGGAGGTCCGCGATCCGCCCGGTGAGGGTCAGCGGCGTGTCCGCGCCGAGGCGCACGTCGGGCAGCCGCGCGCGCGAGCCGGTGAAGGGCACCCAGCCGCGGTCGATGAGCAGCACGGCGCCGTCGGCGCGCGTGAGCGGGGTGAGCACCTCGTAGCCGGGCCGGCCCTGGTAGCTGCGATTGTCGATGAGGAACTGATGCTGCCCGTCGAGGCGGCCGCTCACGCTCACGCGCTGGAACAGCGCCACGTCCTGCGGCGCGCGCCCGGCGAGCGGCTCGAGCGTGTCGGCGCCGCGCGCGAAGCGCGTCCAGGCGGCATCGGCGGCGAGCCAGCGGTGCCACTGCCAGAAGCCGAGCCGCACGAACAGCGCGCAGGCGGCGAGCGTGAGCAGCGCGGTCACCAGGGTGCGCATGGCGGCGTCCGGCGGCGCGCGTCCGCGATACACTCTGCGCCGTCATGAACTCGCTCTTCGCCCTGCTTCTGGTGTGTGCGCTGGCGGCGGTCGTGCTGAGCCTCGCCACCGGGCTGTTTCATCTGTCGCGCGGCCGCGGCGACGAGGACTCGCGCAAGCTGGCGCGCGCACTCACGGTGCGCATCGCGATCTCGCTGGCGCTGTTCGCGCTGCTGATGATCGCCTGGTATTTCGGGCTGATCTCGCCCCACGGACTCGGGCGCTAGCTACAGCCAGTAGACGAACACGTACAGGCCGAGCCACACCACGTCGACGAAGTGCCAGTACCAGGCCACCGCCTCGAAGGCGAAGTGGCGCTGCGGCGTGAAGTGACCGCGCAGCACGCGCAGCCAGATCACCGTCAGCATGATCGCGCCGATGGTGACGTGCAGGCCGTGGAAGCCGGTGAGCATGAAGAACGTCGAGCCGTAGATCCCGGTCGAGAGCCGCAGGCCCATGTCGCGGTAGGCCTCGCCGTACTCGTGCGCCTGGAAGGTGACGAAGGTGAAGCCGAGCAGGAAGGTGAGCCCCAGGAACAGCGCCAGCTTGCCGCGCTGTCCGGCGCGCAGCGCGTGGTGCGCGATGGTCACGGTGAGACCGCTGGTGAGCAGGATCGCGGTGTTGAGCGCCGGGATGCCGAGCGGGTTCATGACGCTGAAGGTCGAGTCGGCGCGCCCGCCGACGTGGCCCGGACCGTTGGTCGGCCAGGCGGGCTCGAAGTGCGGCCAGAGGATGTAGTTGGTGAACACCTTGACGCCTTCGCCGCCGAGCCACGGCACCGCCAGCACCCGCGCGTAGAACAGCGCGCCGAAGAAGGCGCCGAAGAACATCACCTCGGAGAAGATGAACCACATCATCCCCATGCGGAACGAGCGGTCGACCTGCAGGTTGTAGATGCCGTGCTGGTTCTCGTCGATGACCGTGCCGAACCACAGGAAGAACAGGCTCGCGAGCAGCGCCGCGCCCGGGATGAACGACCAGGCGCCGGTCCAGTCGTTGAGGAAGGCGATCGCCCCGAGCATCACCGTGAACAGCGACACCGAGGCGTAGATCGGCCAGGGGCTGTCGTGCGGGATGTAGTACTGCTTGGCGTCGGGGGCGTGAGCGTGTGCGTCGGTCATGCGTTGGCTTTCCCGTGGCTCAGCGTCGCGTGACGCGCGACGACTCGTCGAAAAAGGTATAGGCGAGGGTGATCGTGTCGATGTGGCTCGGGAGCGACGGATCGACGATGAAGCGCACCGGCATGTCGCGCCCCTCGTTGAGCGCGAAGTGCTGCGGCGCGAAGCAGAAGCACTCGGTCTTGTGGAAGTAGGCCGCCACCTCGGACGGTGAGATGTTCGGCACCGCCTGCGCAATCGACTCGTGCCCGGTGAGATTGTGGGCGAAGAACTCCGCCGTGTAGAGCTCGCCCGGATGTATCTCGATGCGGCGCTTCTCGGGACGGAAGTCCCAGCTGCCGGCGCTCGCCACGTCGGTGAGGAACTCGACCGTGACGGTGCGGCTCGGATCCGGGTGCTCGATCGCGGTGACGCGCTCGAGGAGTTTGCCCTGGTCGCCGTAGCCGGTGACCGCGCACAGCGTGCGATAGAGCGGCACCAGGGCGAAGCCGAAGCCGAGAGCGCCGAGCGCGATGGCGCCGAGCTTCCAGGTGAGGATGCGGTTCTCGCGGTCGCGCGCGTCGCTCATCTCGTGGCCCGCACCAGCATCATGACGATGAAGCCGACGTAGAAACCCGCCGCGATGAGCCCGAACAGGAGCGCGCTGCGGCGCACCCGCCGGCGGCGCTGCGCCGCGTCGATGGTGTGCGGGAGCGGCTGCATCAGTGTGCCGCCCCGCGGGCGATGACCGCCGCCGACGGCGGCGTGGTCCAGGAGTGATACGGCGGCGGCGAGGGCAGCTCCCACTCGAGTCCATGCGCGCCCTCCCAGGCACGGTTGCCCACCGGCTTACCGCTGCGCACGCACTGGACGATGATGTAGGGGAACAGCAACTGCGAGAGGCCGAAGCCGAAGCCGCCGATCGAGGACACCATGTTCCAGTCGGTGAACTGCACGGCGTAGTCGGGAATGCGGCGCGGCATGCCGGCGAGACCCAGGAAGTGCTGCGGGAAGAACAGCACGTTCACGAAGATGGTCGACAGCCAGAAGTGCCAGGTGGCGAGCGTCTGGTCGTACATCCTGCCGGTCCACTTCGGCAGCCAGTAGTAGACGCCCGCCATGATGGCGAAGACCGCCCCGGGCACCAGCACGTAGTGGAAGTGCGCCACGACGAAATAGGTGTCCTGGTACTGGTAGTCGGCCGGCACCATGGCGAGCATGAGGCCCGAGAAGCCGCCGATCGTGAACAGGAACAGGAACGCGAGCGCGAACAGCATCGGCGGCTCGAAGGACAGCGAGCCCTTCCACATGGTCGCGGTCCAGTTGAACACCTTCACGCCCGTCGGGATCGCGATCAGCATGGTCGAGAGCATGAAGAACAGCTGCGCCGCGAGCGGCATACCCACGGTGAACATGTGGTGCGCCCAGACGATGAACGACAGGAAGGCGATCGAGGCCACGGCGTACACCATCGCCTCGTAGCCGAACAGCGGCTTCCTCGAGAAGGTGGGGATGATCTCGGAGATGATGCCGAAGGCCGGCAGGATCAGGATGTAGACCTCCGGGTGCCCGAAGAACCAGAAGATGTGCTGGAACATCACCGGGTCGCCGCCGCCCGCGGCGGTGAAGAAGGTGGTGCCGAAGAAGTGATCGGTGAGCAGCATGGTCACCGCACCGGCCAGCACCGGCATCACCGCGATGAGGAGGTAGGCGGTGATCAGCCAGCTCCATACAAAGAGCGGCATGCGCAGCAGCGTCATCCCCGGCGCGCGCATGTTCATGATGGTGACCACGACGTTGATGGCGCCGAGGATCGAGGAGGCGCCCATCATGTGCACCGCGAAGATCAGCATCGGAAACGACGCCCCGGTCTGCAGCACCAGCGGCGGATACATGGTCCAGCCGCCGGCCGGCGCGCCGCCCGGCACGAACAGCGACGACAAGAGCAGCGTGAAGGCGAACGGCAGGATCCAGAAGCTGAAGTTGTTGAGGCGCGGCAACGCCATGTCGGGCGCGCCGACCTGCATCGGGATCATCCAGTTGGCGAGCCCGGTCCACGCCGGCATCACCGCGCCGAAGATCATGACGAGCGCGTGCATGGTGGTCATGGAGTTGAAGAACTGCGGATCGACGAACTGCAGTCCCGGCCGGAACAGCTCGGCGCGGATGATCATGGCCATGCCGCCGCCGATGAAGAACATCGTACCGGCGAAGATCAGGTACATCGTTCCGATGTCCTTGTGATTGGTCGCGTAGACCCAGCGCCGCCAGCCGTGCGGCTTGTGATCGTGATCGTCGTGGGCGGCGGCGTGGGCGTGATGCTCGGCCATGTCAGGTGTTCCTCGAGATGTCAGCCCGAAGCGGCTGCGGTAGCGGCAGTGGCGCTCGCGGACGGAGCGCTCGCCGGAGTGGCGGCGGGCGCGGCAGGCGTGGCCGCCTGCTTCTGCTCGGCCGCCGTGTTCTTCAGCCAGCTGTCGAAGTCGGCCCGGGAGCGCACGTCGACCACGATGGGCATGAAGCCGTGATCGCGGCCGCAGAGCTCGGCGCAGTTACCGCGCAGCATGCCGGTGAAGTTGTCGTCGA
>JASHVF010000186.1 GCA_030039615.1 Gammaproteobacteria bacterium
AACGCGCCGGCCACGGCGCCGGGGCCGGCCGGCTCCACCGGGCGCCGCTACAGCGGCGCGGCCTACAACGTGTCGCAGAGCGCCGCGCAGCTCGCTCGCCGCATCGCCTCCGAGTACGCGCTCCACCAGCTGGCAAGCTGGCCGATCCGCGAGCTCGCCATGCACTGCGTGGTCTACGAGGTCACCGGCGGCCGCCCGGCCGCCGAGGTGCTGGCAGCTCTGGCGCGCGATCCGCGCGTGGCGCTGGCGCAGCCGCTGCACGACTTCCATACCCTGAGCGCGCCCGGCGAGCCGCCCGCCTACAACGATCCGCTGTTCGACCTGCAGGCGAACCTGCCGCTGCTCGGTATCCCCGAGGCGCATCGCCGCGCGCAGGGCGCGGGAGTGCGCGTGGCGCTCATCGATACCGCGGTCGACACGCGCCATCCCGACCTCGCGGGCCGCGTGGTGGCCGAGCGCTCCTTCGTCGGCGCGACGCGCGGCGCCGGCGGCTCGCAGCGCCACGGCACGGCGATGGCCGGCATCATTGCGGCGGTCGCCAACAACGCCATCGGCATCGTCGGCATCGCCCCGCGCGCGCAGCTCGAGGTGTTCGCGGCCTGCTGGCAGCTCGAGCCCGAGAGCGACGCCGCGGTCTGCAACACCTTCACGCTGGCGCAGGCGCTCGCCGCGGCGCTCGAGTCGGGCGCGCCGCTCGTGAACCTGAGCGTCGGCGGGCCCGACGATCCACTGCTCGCCGCGCTGGTCGAGACCGGCATTCGGCGCGGCGTCATCTTCGTCGGTGCGCGCGCCGACGAGGGCGGTTTTCCGGCGGCGATTCCCGGGGTCATTGCGGCCGCGGGCAGCGAGGGTGCAGTTCCCCCCGGCACGCTCGCTGCCCCGGCCCGGCGCGTGATGACGCTGCGCCCGGGTGCGCAGTACGACTTCGAGTCCGGGAGCTCGGTGGCCGCCGCGGAGATCACCGGCGTGATCGCGCTGCTGATGTCGGCGACGCCGGAGCGGCTGAGCGCCGCGGGGATCGTCTCGCTCCTCAAGCCCGACGCGAATACCGTCTCGGTCACGAGCGCGCCTGCCGCGGTGAACGCCGCCAGCGCTCTCGCGCGGCTCGATCTCTCGCGGCGCACCTGCAGCGCCGCGCGCAGCGCGGATACGGCCGGCTGCCCCGCGCTCGCCGGGCACGCGCTTGACGGACTCTAGGGGCGTGCCCATGCTGCCCGAGGCATGGGCAGCGACCCCCCCGGCCTCACCTGGACCCTGATCGAGCAGGCGCGCGAGCGCATCGCGCCGCTCATCAGCCCTACCCCGGTGCTCACCAGCACGACGCTCGATGCCCACGCGGGAGCGCGGCTCTTCTTCAAGTGCGAGAACCTGCAGAAGGGCGGCGCCTTCAAGGCGCGCGGCGCCTCGAACGCCGTGTTCGCCCTCCCCGAGGCGCAGGTGCGCCGCGGGGTCGCGACCCATTCCTCGGGCAACCACGCCGCCGCCCTGGCGCGCGCGGCGCGCCTGCGCGGGGTGCCGGCCTACATCGTGATGCCGGACAACACGCCGCTCGCCAAACGCGCTGCGGTCGAGCGCCAGGGGGCGAGCGTCAGGCTGTGTGCACCATCACTGGCGGCGCGCGAGCGCGCCGCCGCCGAGATCATCGCCGCGACCGGAGCCGTGCTGGTGCACCCCTATGACGACCTCGCCGTGATGGCGGGACAGGCGACCGTGGCCGTCGAGCTGCTCGAGCAGGTCCCCGATCTCGATCTGCTGCTCGCGCCGGTGAGCGGCGGGGGCCTGCTGTCCGGCATCGCGGTTGCGACGCGCACGCTCCGTCCCGGCGCGCGCGTGCTCGGGGTCGAGCCCGCCGGCGCCGACGATGCGGCGCGCTCGCTGCGCGCCGGCCGCATCGTGCCCTGCGAGCGGCCCGACACCATCGCCGACGGGCTGCGCGCCACGGTCGGCGTGCGCCCGTTCGCGGAGATCCGCCGTTACGTCGCGGACATCGTCACGGTGAGCGACGAGGCGATCATCGCTGCGATGCGCTGCATCTGGGAAGTGATGAAGATCGTGGTCGAGCCCTCGGGAGCGACCGCTTATGCGGCGATCGCCGCCGCTCGCACCGAGGTGCGCGGGCTGCGCGTCGGCGTGGTGCTCTCCGGCGGCAACGTCGACCTCGACTCGCTCCCCTGGATCACACGCGCTCGAGGATGAGCGCGATCCCCTGGCCGACCCCGATGCACATGGTGCAGAGCGCGTAGCGGCCGCGCGTCGCCGCCAGCTGGCTGGTGGCGGTCGTGGCGAGGCGCGCGCCCGACATGCCGAGCGGGTGGCCGAGCGCGATTGCCCCGCCGTTGGGGTTTACGTGGTCCGCCTCATCCGGCAGACCCAGCTCGCGCAGCACCGCCAGCGCCTGCGCGGCGAAGGCCTCGTTGAGCTCGATGACGTCCATCGCCGCCAGGGCGAGGCGCGAGCGCTCGAGCACCTTGCGCGTCGCGGGCACCGGGCCCATGCCCATGATGCGCGGCGCGACGCCGGCGGTGGCCGCGGCTACGACGCGTGCGCGCGGCGTGAGGCCGCAGCGCCGTGCCGCCTGCTCCGATGCGACGAGCAGCGCGCAGGCGCCGTCGTTCACCCCGGAGGCGTTGCCGGCCGTCACCGTGCCGCCGCTGCGAAACGGCGTTGGCAGGGCTGCGAGCTGCTCGAGGGTGGTGTCGCGCGGGTGCTCGTCGCGCTCGATGAGCAGCCCCTTGCCCTTGGCTTTCGGGATCTCGACCGGGAGCAGCTCGGCGGCGAAGAAGCCGCGCGCGTAGGCGGCGGCGGTGCGCTGCTGGCTGCGCAGCGCGAAGCGGTCCTGGTCGGCGCGCGCGATGCGGTACTCGGCGGCGACGTTCTCGCCGGTCTCCGGCATCGAGTCGACGCCGTACTGCGCAGCGATGCGCGGGTTGACGAAGCGCCAGCCGATCGTGGTGTCGTAGATCTCCGCCTGGCGGGAGAAGGCGCCTTCCGCCTTCGGCAGCACGAACGGCGCGCGCGACATGGACTCCACGCCGCCCGCCACGACCAGCTCCGCCTCGCCGAGGCGCACCGCACGCGCCGCCATCGCCACCGCATCGAGCCCCGAGCCGCACAGGCGGTTCAGCGTGGCACCGGGCACGGTGACCGGGAGCCCGGCGAGCAGCGCCGCCATGCGCGCCACGTTGCGGTTGTCCTCGCCCGCCTGATTGGCGCAGCCGAGCAGTACCTCGTCGATCCCCTGCGGGTCGAGCGCCGCGTTGCGCTTCAGCAGCGCTGCGATCGGCAGCGCCGCGAGGTCATCGGTGCGCACGGCCGCGAGCGCCCCGCCGTAGCGGCCGATCGGGGTGCGGACCGCATCGCAGATGAAGGCTTCGCCCATGGGCGCATCATATCGCCTTCGGTGGGCGTACCGGCGCAGCCGCCGGTACAGTGCGCGCTGCGCGCGCCGCGCGCGTACCTGCCGGGCACACGCCGCGCCGCCGATGCTTGCGCCATGATCAATCCGCTGCCGTTCGCGACCTACTCGGTCGTCATGTGGGTCACGCCCGGACCCAACAACGTGATGCTGACGGCCTCGGGGGCGAACTTCGGCTTCAGGCGCACGCTGCCGCACATGCTCGGAATCTGCGCCGGCGGCGCGCTCGAGCTGCTCGCCGTGTGCGCCGGCCTCGGCGCGCTCTTCACCCGCTGGCCGCAGCTGCAGCAGGCGCTGCGCTGGATCGGTGCGGCCTATCTCGTGTATCTCGGCTGGCAACTGCTCAAGCCCGCGAGCGCGGACGCGCGTCACGCGCCCCACCCGCTCACCTTCCTCGAGGCGGCTGCCTTCCAGTTCCTCAACCCCAAGGCCTGGGTGGTTTACCTCACGGCGGCGACGCTGTTCCTGCCGCGCGAGCTCGGCCCGCTCGGCGCCACCGCATACATGCTGCTCGTCGGGGTGCTGCTGCCGGCGCCCTGCCTGCTGCCCTGGGCGCTCTTCGGGACTTCGCTGCGCTCGCTGCTGGCCAGGCCCCGCGGGCGCCTGGCGTTCAATTCGGCGATGGCGCTTGCGCTCGGCGTCACCGCGGTCATGATGGTCCTGTGATGTTCGAGCTGTCGCGCGCCTCCGCGGTCCCGCTGGTCGACCAGATCTGCGAGCGCATCACGCAGCTGGTGCGCGAGGGGCGGCTGCCGACCGGCACGCGGCTGCCCTCGATCCGCAAGCTCGCACGCCTGATCGGCGCCAGCGCCTTCACGGTCGTCGACGCCTATGACCGCCTGGTGGCGCGCGGGCTGATCGAATCGCGCGCCGGGCGCGGCTTCTTCGTGGCGCAGCGGCGCATCGTCGCGCCGCTGGTGGCCGTCGAGGCCTCGCCCGAGTCCGCCAACGACGCCGTCGCGCTCGCGAGCCTGTGCATGGCACGCGGCAACGACATCATCGCCGCCGGCTCGGGCTTCCTGCCGGAGAACTGGCTGCTGGAGGCGGGCTCGGCCGGGGTGCTCACCCGGCTGCTGCGCGGGCAGCGCGCCCAGCCCTGGGTGCCCTGTCCGCCGCAGGGACTGCCGCAGCTGCGCGAGCAGATCGCCGCGCGGCTGATGCAGCACGGCATCGCAGCCGGCGCGGCCAACATCCTGACCACTTTCGGCGCGAGCCAGGCGTTCGACCTGCTGGCGCGCAGCCTCCTGACGCCGGGAGACCCGGTGCTGGTGGAGGACCCGGGCTACTTCGTGCTGTTCGAACAGCTGCGCGCGCATCACGTGCGGCTGATCCCGGTGCCGCGGGGCGCCGCGGGACCTGACCTCGAGGCGCTCGAGGCGGCCTGCCGCGCTCACCGGCCGCGCGCCTTCTTCATGCAGACGCTGCTGCACAACCCCACCGGCTCGAGCGCCGACCCCGCCATCTGCCATCGCATCCTCTCGCTCGCCGAGCAGTACGGCTTCGCGGTCGTCGAGGACGATGTCTACGGCGACCTGTACGAGGGGCCGGCGGTGCGGCTGGCGCAGATCGACGGACTGCGCCATGTGGTGTACGTCGGCAGCTTCACCAAGCTCATCGGACCTGCGATCCGGGTCGGCTATATCGCCGCCGACGCCCAGCTGATCGCACAGCTGGTCGAGCGCAAGGTGCTGTCGGTGCTCTCCGGCTCGACGCTGCTCGAGAGCTTCGTCTCGGAGGTGCTCGACGGCGGGCGCTACAAGCGCCACGTGGAGCGCACCCGCACGCGGCTCGCGCGCATGCGGCGCGACGCGCGCGCGGCGCTCGAGCAGGCCGGCATCGGCTTCGACGCCGCGCCCGGGGAGGGTATGTTCCTCTGGGGCCGCGTGCCCGACTCGGCGCCGGTCGAGGAGCTGGTGCGCCAGGCCCGCAGCCGCTCGATCCTGCTGGCGCGCGGCGCGCTGTTCTCCCCGGTCGCCGGCTGCCACCAGTGGCTGCGCTTCAACGTCACGCACAGCACCAGCCCGCCGCTCATCGAATTCCTGCGCGAATCGCTGCGCGCGGCGGCCTGAGGCCCGGCCGCGCCACACGGCGCGCGCACCGCGGCGCGGCTCCCGCTAAACTAACGCCGATGTTTCCCCGCCTGCCGCCCGCGACCCGGGCCCTGATCCTGATCAACGTCGGCGTGTTCGTGCTGCAGCTGCTGGCCGGGCAGGTCATGGAGACACTGTTCGCGCTCTGGCCGCTCGGCAGCCCGCCGTTCCGGCTGTGGCAGCTGATCACCTACGCGTTCCTGCACGACCCGCACAACTTCGCTCACATCTTCTTCAATATGTTCGCGCTGTTCATGTTCGGCGGCGCGCTGGAGCAGTACTGGGGGGTGCGGCGCCTGGTGCTGTACTACCTGGTGTGCGCGCTGAGCGCGGGCATCGCGCAGCTCGGCGTGCAGCTGATGGCCGGCGGTGCCGGCGAGCCGACCATCGGCGCCTCGGGCGCAGTGTTCGGCATCCTGCTCGCCTTCGCCTGGTATTTCCCGCGCCAGAAGCTCTTCGTGATTCCGATCCCGATACCGATTCCGGCGTGGCTGTTCGTGACGCTCTATGGGGTTCTCGAGCTGTTCCTCGGCGTCACCGGGCGCGAGCAGGGAGTCGCGCACTTCGCGCACCTGGGTGGCATGCTCGGCGGCGCGCTCTGCATCCTCTACTGGCGCGCGCGCCACCGCTTCGGGACGCGCTGAGGCTCTCAGGCGCCGGCGCGCGCCGGCGCACGGCCCGCGTGGCGCTCGATGCGCACCGGTCCGCGGCGCGTGCCGCAGGCATCGCACAGCAGTTCGCCGCCGTAACGGCCGCGCCCGAACACGCGCCCGTCGGGCAAGC
>JASHVF010000187.1 GCA_030039615.1 Gammaproteobacteria bacterium
CCTGGGCAGAGTGTTGCGCGGAGTCCTGCTCCGGGGAATGCGTAGTTGTCCGTCGTGGCCTCGTAGGCACTTGCGCGTATACGCATGCACGCGCAGATTCGGGCACCATCCGCACTCCCGAACGCGCTGAAGGGCGTTGCGATGCCGCAACTGGCGGAGGCGGCACGTGCTTTGCTTCTGCTGATCCTGGCGAACTCTCTGCCCTGGCTTGCCGGCCGGGCGTTGAATGCGCGTTGGGCGATGCCCCTCGACCTGGGCCTCGTCCTGGCGGATGGTCAGCGGCTCCTCGGCAGTCACAAGACGTGGCGCGGCCTGGTGGTTGCAATCTGCGGCTGCGCACTGGCCGCAGGCTTCTCGGGCCTGCATTGGCGCACGGGAGCCGCACTCGCTGCACTGTCGCTCCTCGGGGATGCGTTCTCGAGCCTCTGCAAACGACGACTGGCGCTCGCACCGGGGAGCAGCGTGGCGTTGCTCGATCAGCTGCCCGAGGCTTTGCTGCCTCTGCTCGCGCTGCGCTCCTCGCTGGGGCTCGATCCGATCACGATCGCCGCGGTCGCCGGCATATTCACGCTGCTGGGCGTCGTCGCCGCCAGCCTCTGGCAGCGGGCCGCGGTGGGCACCCTGCCCCGCCCGCCCGGCTGAGCGTCAGGCCGACGCGACCCCTTGGGACCCGGCGCTTGCCGCCGCCGCGCCTGCGGCCGGGGGTAATACCGGGTAATCGGTGTAGCCGGACGCCCCGCCGCCGAAGAAGGTCGTGGGATCCGGCGCGTTCAACGGGGCGCCGCACCGAAAGCGCTCGACCAGATCGGGATTCGCGATGTAGAGGCGGCCGAAGGAGACGAGGTCGGCGAGTCCGCGCCGGCGTGCCTCGAGGGCGAGCGCCAGGTCATAGCCGTTGTTCGCCATATAAGAGCCGCTGAACGCGCGGCGCAGGGTCCCAAGGTCGAAGCCCCCTGGGACTTCGCGCGCACCCTGTGTGACGCCTTCGATGACGTGGATATACGCAATCCCCATCTCACTGAGGCGCGCGACCACGAAGCCGTACGTGCCGGCCGGATCGCTGTCGAGCGCCGCCCCGTTCACCGGGCTGAGCGGGGAGAGCCGCACGCCGACGCGCCCGGCGCCGCAGGCTGTGACCGCGGCGCCCACTGCTTCGAAGAGCAGCCGCGCGCGCTTCTCACGCGTGCCGCCGTAGGCGTCGGTGCGCTGATTGGTGCTGTCGCGCAGGAACTGATCGATCAGGTAACCGTTGGCGGCATGGATCTCGACGCCGTCGAAGCCAGCGGCGAGCGCGTTGGCCGCCGCCCGACCATAGTCGGCGACGATGCCCGCGATCTCGGCAATCGTCAGTGCGTGCGGAGTCACACAGGGCACGAAGCCCGCTTCCGTATAGGCGCTCGCCTGCGGGCGTAGGGCCGAAGGGGCCACGGGCAATGCGCCGCCCGGTTGCAGCGAGGGGTGCGAGATGCGGCCCACGTGCCAGAGCTGCGGGAAGATATGACCGCCGCGTGCGTGCACGCTCGCGGTGATCGCCCGCCAGGCCTGCACCTGCTCGCGCGTATAGAGGCCCGGCGTCCACGCGTAGCCGCGCGCCTGGGCCGAGATGTTGGTTCCTTCGGCGATGATCAAGCCTGCCGAAGCCCGTTGCCCGTAGTACTCGGCCATGAGAGCGGTTGGCACACCCGCCATGCTCGCGCGGCTGCGCGTGAGGGGCGCCATGACGATGCGGTTACGTAGCCGCACGACCCCGAGCTGCACGGGCGCGAACAAGTCCGGTTGCACAGTCATACCTGGGTCCATCGAGTCCATGTGGAAAACGCCTGCTTCGAAACGAGAATGGACCGCAGGACGCAGCGCAACCATATGTACTAATACCAGATGCGGGGGCCGCGGCCCCCCTCGGTACAGCTACCTATGGTCCACGGCGCCGCAGTCGTACAGGCTGGGCGACACCGATGGAGTACCTGCAGCGGCTGGCGGTCGAGTGGTACGAGTACCAGGGGTACTTCGTGCACACCGATCTGTGGGTAGGCCTCGAGAGCGACGGCAGCCGCGAATGCGAGCTCGACCTCGTCGCCTTTCATCCGACGCGGCGGCACCTGGTGCACCTCGAGCCGAGCTTCGATCTGCTCGAATGGTCGGAGCGCGATCGGCATTTCGAGCCGAAGTTTGCCGCGGGCAGAAAGTATCTGCACCGCCTGTTCGGCAACGAGCCGCAGGTGCACCTCGAGCAGATTGCGCTCGTGGTGGCGGACGAGGAGCTGCCGCGCACCGTCGCCGGAGCGCAGGTGCTGCGCATGGTGGACTTCCTGTCGCAGATGCTCGAGGCGTTATGCGCGTTCGAGATGGCGGAGGAGGTCGTGCCCGATCAATGGCCGCTGTTGCGCACGCTGCAGTTCGTCGCCGCCTATCGCGGGCGGCTCGCGCCGCTGCTGCAAGCCGCGGCGGAGCCGCAAACATGAGGCACCGTCAGCCGCCACGTTGATAGGTGCCGATGAGCTGTGCCTCGGCCAGCACGTGCCCCTGCATGGCGCTCAGCAGCCGCGCCTTGGTCGGTTCGCCGAGATCCGGCAGCATCACATCGAGCGCATAGAGCTTGTGGACGTAGCGATGCCTTCCGACCGGCGGGGCCGGCCCACCGTATCCGGCCCGCTTCCAGTCGTTGCGGCCCCGCCTGGCGCCCCCCGGCAGGGCCTGCGGGTCGGCACCCGGCTCGAGGGCCTGCACGCTCGCGGGAATGTTGTAGAGAACCCAATGGACCCAGGTGCGCTGCGGCGCGCGTGGGTCGGGCGCGTCCGGATCATCGACGATCAGCGCGAAACTGCGCGTTCCAGCCGGCGCATCTGACCACTCGAGCGGCGGCGACAGGTCCTCGCCGTCGGCGGTGAACCGCGGCGGGATCGGCCCCTGATGCGCAAATGCCGCTGATTTGATCCCCAGCATGGCTGCACCTCCCAGGGCATCCCAAGCCCCTTAGTTTCGTGGAAGTCGATTTTCACCAGCGCCATGCTGGCACGCACGAGGTGCCACGGTACTAAGTACAAGTGCGGGTACGCGACCGCGGCGGCGCCTCCTAGCATTATCGAGGGGTGATTTGGATTGCGGCTGTGATGGGCGCGGCTGAAACGATCGATCTCGCGAAGGCCCGGGACGAGATGGTGCAGCGCTATCTCGTGCATCGCGGCATCCGCTCGAGGGCCGTCCTCGAGGCGATGCGCGCCGTGCCGCGCGAGCGCTTTCTGCCCCCGGAGCTCGAGGAATTCGCGTACGCGGATGCCCCATTGCCGATCGCCGCGGGACAGACCATCTCGCAACCCTACATCGTCGCGATGATGGTCGAGGCCCTCGAGCTCAAAGGAGGCGAGTCGGTACTCGAAGTGGGCACCGGCTCTGGCTACGCCGCCGCCGTGCTCGCGCAGATCGCCGCCGAGGTATACACGGTCGAGCGCATCGGACAGCTCGCCGAGAAAGCGGCCTCGGCGCTCTCGAGTCTGGCCGTGACAAACGTCCACGTGCTGCATGGAGATGGCACGCTCGGCTGGCCCGAGCATGCGCCCTACGATGCCATCATCGTTGCTGCGGGAGGCCCCCAGGTGCCGGAGGCACTCAAGTCGCAACTCAAGGTCGGCGGACGTCTGGTGATCCCGGTCGGGCGCGACCGGCGCGTGCAGGAGCTGCTGCGCATCAGGCGCACCGGTGCCGAGCAATACACGACTGAGGAGCTTGCGGACGTAAGGTTCGTGCCACTGCTCGGGGCTGAAGGTTGGGCGGTGCCGAGCCGGCCGCGCCAGCTCCCGAAAGAGGCCTCACTCGCGGCCGCAGTGGCGGAGGGCTGCGAACCCTTCTCCTCGATAGAGACCGCCGACCTCGAACCCCTGCTCGAGCGCATCGGCGACGCGCGCATCGTGCTGCTCGGCGAGGCGAGCCATGGTACTTCCGAGTTCTATCGCATGCGCGAGCGCATCTCGCGGGCGCTCATCGTGGCAAAGGGCTTCAATTTCGTGGCGATCGAAGGCGACTGGCCCGATGCGGCCCGCATCGATCACTACGTGCGCCACCGGGAGTACGCGCCCTCCGAATGGACCGCCTTCGCGCGCTTTCCGCGCTGGATGTGGCGCAATCAGGAGGTGCGCGAATTCGTCGACTGGCTGCGCGGGCATAACGCGCACCTGACGCCCGCAGCGCGGGTCGCTTTCCATGGGCTCGATCTTTACAGCATGTATACCTCGATCCGCGCCGTGCTCGAGTACCTCGAGCGCGTCGATCCGCAGACCGCCGCGGTCGCGCGTACGCGCTATGCGTGCCTCACGCCGTGGCAGTCGGATCCCGCGGTGTACGGGCAGGCCATGCTGACCGGCAGATACCACGGCTGTGAGCAGGAGGTGTCGCTGATGCTCCGCGATCTGCTGCAGAAGCATCGGGCCTACGCCGAGCACGACGGCGAGCGCTTCCTGGATGCCGTGCAGAATGCACGCCTGGTTGCCGACGCCGAGCATTACTACCGCGTGATGTACTACGGATCACGTTCCTCGTGGAACCTGCGCGACAGCCATATGTTCGAGACGCTCAAGGACCTGCTCAGATTCCACGGCGCCACGAGCAAAGCGATCGTCTGGGCCCATAACTCGCACGTCGGGAATTCGGCGGCAACCGAGATGTCGGCCCGGGACGAGTACAACGTTGGGCATCTGTGCCGGAGCGACTTTGGCCGCGCTTGCTACACGATCGGCTTCGGCACGCACCGCGGCACCGTGGCTGCCGCCTCCAACTGGGACGAGCCGATGGAGATCAAGTCGGTCCGCCCGTCACTCGCCGACAGCTACGAGCGGCTCTGTCATGACAGCGGCGTCTCCTGCTTCATGCTGCCGCTGCGCTCCCTGTCCGGTGCGCT
>JASHVF010000018.1 GCA_030039615.1 Gammaproteobacteria bacterium
GAGGCGCAGGCCACCGAGGTGCTGACGCTCATCGACCGGCTGGAGCAGGACGAGGACGTCCAGCAGGTCTTCCACACGCTCGCCTGAGGATCCCGAGCGGTGCAGGACTATCGCCTCGAGCCGGCCCGCACAAGCGACGCGGCGCAGCTCGCGGCCATGTCGCGCGCGCTGATCGAGTCGGGGCTGCGTCCGGCGTGGGGCGCGGACCGCATCGGCTGGTACATGCGTCATCCCGAGAGCGTGGTGCTGACCGCGCGCAGCGATCGCACGCTCGCCGGCTTCGCCATCATGCGTTTCGGCGACGACGTCGCGCACCTCAACCTGCTGGCGGTGGATCCCGGGCATCGCCGGCGCGGCATCGCGCGGCGGCTCGTGACCTGGCTGGAAGAGAGCGCACTCACCGCCGGCACCTTCTTCATCGGGCTCGAGCTGCGGGCGCAGAACGCCGAAGCGCAGGACTTCTACCGGGCGCTCGGCTATCGTGAGGTGGGACGCGTCCCCGGCTACTACCAGGGACTCGAGGCCGCGATTCGCATGGAGCGCGACGTGCGCGTCAGCCGGCCGGCCGCGGCTCGATCCTGAACTCGAACTCGTAGGAGTGGCCGCCGTCGGGGGCGACCCTGATGCGCATGCTGCCGGTGAGCCCGGTCAGCTCGCCGGTGCCGGAGTCCGGCACCACCGTGATGGTCGACTCGGGCGCGCCGCGCTTCATGGTGGCGCTGTGCAGCAGCACGAAGCTGCCGCTGCGGCCCTGGAGCTTGCCGATGACGCGCTCGAGAGCCACGTAGCCCGCCGAGCCCTTCACCTCGCTCTGCGTAGCGAGCATCTCGCCCTTGGCGCTCGCTTCGAGATCGCCGTGAAAGCGCTTGTCGATCGTGAGGCGCCCGAGATTTGCGCTGCGCGCGACCTGGGTGTCGGGCTTCTGCGGCGTGACCTTGACCTCCAGGGGCCCGCTGGCGTGGTGAGTCATGCGCGTCTCCTTGGCCACGAGTGCTCAGTCCGGCATGGGCGTCATCTGTCCGGCGAGCGCGTCCTCGAACCCGAAGTTGCGCAGGTCGCGAACCCGCTGCGGGTAGAGTATGCCATCGAGATGGTCGACTTCATGCTGCACGACGCGCGCGTGGAAGCCCTCCACCGTGCGGTCGATGGGCGCTCCGGCAGCATCGGACCCCTGGTAGCGCAGTCGCCGGTAGCGCGGCACCAGGCCCCGCATCCCGGGCACCGACAGGCAACCTTCCCAGCCCTCCTCCTGCTCGGCGCCGAGCGGCGTGAGCTGCGGATTCACCAGCACCGTGTACGGCACGGGACTGACGTGCGGATAGCGCGGATTTTCCTTCAACTCGAAGATCACCACGCGCAGGCCGACTCCGATCTGCGGCGCGGCGAGCCCGGCGCCGCTCTGCGCGCGCATGGTGTCGTCCATGTCGGCGATCAGGGACGCGAGCTCGGCGTCGAAGCGCGTCACCGGCGCGGCGACCTCTCGCAGCAGCGGCTCGCCCATCCTGAGCACCCGACGCACCGCCATGTAGCCGAGTTCTCCCGCTAGAAGTCCAGCAGCGAGCCATGCCACGGCTGATTTGCTACGTAATGACCTAAGCGGTCCTGTAGCGGCGCCGTGTCCCACCTCAGAGCTCGGGCCTTGGCCAGCGCCTTCTGCTCGGTCTTCACGGCGTCACGGAACTCGCCCGCGTTCGCTTCAGCGGCCGCCCGGATCTCGTATGCCGTGGGATCGTCATCGACGCCGCGAAACACCTCCTCGAGCAGCGTCAGCGCGCGCTTGGGATCGCGCGTCGCTCCCGAGGAGGCCGCCAGCAATGCGGCGAGGTAGAGCTTCCCATCACGGCTGCCGCTGGCTGCCGCCTGCTCGAGCCACAGCTTCGCCTGTCGCCCCCTCTCCTCGTCGGGCTCGCCGCGCAAGGCGTAGGCGGCCAGCGCAACCTCCGCATCGGGTTGTCCCGACTGCGCCGCGCGGCGTAGCCAGTCGAGCCCCTTGTTGACCTCGCACTCGCAGCCCCAGCCATTCAACATGCTGTATCCAACCTGGAACTGCGCCGTGGGTTGGCCCGCCTGAGCAGCCTTCAGAAACCATGGCAACGCCTGGCTACGCGGCTTGTGCAATTGCGGCAGCCCGGCGAGCAGCATGCCGTACAGCATCTGCGCGTTGGGATCGCCGGCTTGCGCTTTCGTCAATGTCTCGTTCACAAGTTTGTCCAGCGCCGGAGTGGCGATCCCGCTGCCGGGGCGAAGGACGAATCGATAGAACAGTGTGCAGCGCCGCGGAGGTTGGCCCGCCGGAGGCGGCGTGAACTCGCTCTTTAGCAACGAGTTGCGCACCGTTGCGTCGAACGCTCCAGCTGGAACCGCATAGATGATGCGTGGAATGCGGCTGCGACCGTCCGGCATCACTGAGAATTCGACGTAGACCTCGCCCTCGACCCACCGCGCACGGTAAACGTCCGGATATGTGGTCGGCGCGAGCCTGGTGGGCCAGCAGTGATTTCTCGCGTCGCGATCGGTGGCAGCCTCGCTTTCGACGAGCTTGGGATTCAGCCGTGCATCCAACATGGCATTGCCGTAGTCCGCCATGATGTCCGCCGCAATCTTCTCCGAACCCGGCGCGAGCCCCGGTCGCACGTGATCCGCAAGCTCTTTGGCGTGTTCTACGCCGTTAGCTGCAGCCAGCGAGGCCCAGGCGTAAGCGTAAATATCGCTCTGTCGGGTACCCTCGCCGCGCAAATACATGACCGCGAGGTCGTACTGAGCCGTCGGCTGTCCGAGGCGTGCCATCTCGGAAAAGTCCTGGAAGGCCTTGGTGTAGTCGCCCGCCTGGTAGGCGGTTGAGGCGCTGACGAGATCGGCCGTCGTCGGGCCACTGATCAGGGTCGCCGCGAGCAGCACGACTGCCGCCGCCAGCCGCGTAGCGAGTCGCGCGCTCACCTGCGCAGCTCCAGCCAGCGCCGCTCGAGCGCCAGCGCCACGAATGCCATGACGTCGTCGCTGAGGCCCGAGGTCTCGAAGGTATGCTCGAGGTCCGCGACGATCTCCGCCACGCTGCGCACTCCGTCGCAGCGCGCGAGGATCGCGCCGGCGCTGCCGTTGAGCTTCACCATGCCCTCGGGGTAGAGCAGCACGTGCGCCTCCTGCGCCGGCTCCCACTGCAGCCGCATGCCGTGCGCGATCGCGGGGCGCGAGCTCGCCGTGACGTCGCTCATGTCGTTACCCCGAAGGCGAGCGCCATCGCATCGTTCATCTGCCAGAGGATGTCGAGCTTCAGCTGCAGGATCTCGAGGGCTCGCCGCTGTTCGCCCGGGCTCGTGAAACGCTCGAGCGTCACGGCGAGCGCGAACTCGACGTCGCGGCGTGCGCGGCTCATGCGGCTCTGAAAATACTCGAGTCCCGCCGGGTCGATCCATGGGTAGTGCTGCGGCCAGCCGGCGAGGCGCTGGCGATGGATCTCGGGCGCGAACAGCTCGGTCAGCGAGGCGCACACTCCCTCCGGCCAGGGGGCGCGGCGCG
>JASHVF010000188.1 GCA_030039615.1 Gammaproteobacteria bacterium
ACCGGGCGCATCCCATTCTTGAAACTCATGTGTCACTTGCCTCACTGATAGTCGACGGTCGGCTTAGGGGGATCCACGTCGGGGACCCCCAGGACCGACCCTCAGGTAAAGAAACCGGCGATGCCGAGCGCGGTGCCGATGACGGCCGCTGCACCGCCGAGCATAGGGAAGAACCGTCGTTTCGCGAGGAAATAGAGCGACGACAGCACGAGCCCAAGCTCAAGAAACCCCTCTCCCAGATCAAAACGGCCTGCGCGCAGCTCTTCATGGTCGCTGTCAGCCTCCTTGGCCTGCGCGGTCTTCTGGATGGCTTCGGCATCGCGCGCATAGCGATCGCGATCGTTATTGAGTTTCTCGATGAGGCTCTGCACGCGGGCTGGTTCAGTCGTGAGCGCCTCGGAGAGGTTTGCACCCAATTCGGCGAGGTGCTGCCGCAGCTTCTTGCTCTGAAAGAACGCCCACTGATCGTTCGCCCGGGTACGCTCGATCACGGCGGCCGTATGCGCTCGATGGGAGGAGATCGTCACCACCGCCAGAAGGATACCGATCACTCCCACCAGGACGCCGACGCGCCGGCCAAACTCATCCACTCCAGAGTCATGAGAGGCGTGGATTTCGACTTCGGCCATCGTTCGGCTGCCTGTGTCCCTGAAAGGGCGCGATTGTACGGACCGAGGCACCCACCCGCCATGCGGGAGGTTCCTGAGGTCATACCTTGGTCAAAGCGCAGGCGCCGGAGAGCGGTAATCGCGGCCATCCACGCAATTCGGCAGGGGGTGCCAACAAGACTTCGAGGATCTAGCGAGACGCGAACTGCTGCATCATGTTGTCCTGGATCGCGGCCCTCGAGAGCGACGGGCCGAGCCCCGAATCGCGGTAATAGAGCGCCTTGAGGAAGGCCAGGTCACCGGCGGTTATCGCCGCTGGCTTTTCACGTGTGCCGCAGCTCGATGACATCAAGTCGAGAATGCTCGGCAGCGGATCGCAATGGTCCGGCGACTGTGCCAGTGACAGCGTCAGCATCGCGAGGTAGTCGGCGAGCGTCCCGACGTTGTAGCTCTGGAGCTTCGTTGTGTCGACGACCAGGATGACGACGCCGATCCCGATGCCACTTCCGGCATCGCCGCCCAGACGCGTCCCAATGTGGCCGGTGCCGAGATACTGCTGGGCGATCCGTGGCCACACGGGCTGAAGGTCGAGTCCCAGCAACCGCACGTCGGTATTCTGTACCACGGAGCCGCCCCGCGTTGTGATGTAGAAGCCCTGAATCGCGTGGTCGCTCTTATATTCGATGAGATCCTTCATCCCTCCCGAATACCGGATGCCGAACGCGCGCGACGCCCAGCTTATGACGGCGTCCATGCTTTGCTGCGGGCTGTCGGTAAAGAGGATCTGCACGTTTGTCTGGCACTGCGGGTCCGACTGCACGGGCGCGCCGACGTAGGTCGCGATCGCGCGAAGTCGCGCCGTCACGAAGGCGTCGTACTCCGGCGTGAGTCCAACCGTGAGCGGGCAAACGCTCTGCTTGCCGCCGCGCCAGCGCGCAAGATTGCGCGACGTGCTGGTACTCACATAGCGCACCGTCGCATGGTGCGTGATGAATTGGTAAACACTGTCGCCGGCCAGTTCCTGCTCGCTGGGGGGCGTCGGGGCATTCACGCTCGCGTCCAGACCTGCCGGGGATGTAGCTGCAGTCGGGTTGGGGAGAACCGACGGCAAGCCGTTATGGGAGACTGCGTCGGTCCGCGGCGTCTGCGCTGCCGCCGTGTGCGCCGTCGCGAGCCACGCAATCGCCAGCACAACGGCCGCGATTACGATCCGCTTGAGCTCAGGTTTGCTGCGCGTGGCGGGCAGCTCACTATCGAATAAGGTTTTCATAGTGCTCTGACTCCCGTGTGCGGCTGATATGGGTTGATGTCCCCGCCCTGGCCCGCGCACATGTTACGCCCGATCGCGGCAAGCCGTATGCCGGCGGCGCCGGTGACGCTGTAGTATGGGCCGGTGCCCAAGTTCGACCTGAGCCCACCCACCGCGGCGCAACGCGCCACGATCGTTGCGGGCCTTACTCCGGAGGAGCGCAAGGTCCTCCTGCAGCACGGGACGGAGGCTCCGTTCTGTGGCGTGTTCCTGGACAACCACAGGGATGGCATCTACACGTGCCGCTTCTGCGGGCTGCCGCTGTTCCGCTCGAGCGCCAAGTTCGACTCTGGCACCGGCTGGCCGAGCTTCTTCCAGCCGTATGACGAAGCTCATATCCGCCGCGTGCGCGATACCAGCTACGGCATGATTCGGGTGGAGGAGGTCTGCGCGCGCTGCGGGAGCCACCTCGGCCACGTATTCCCGGACGGCCCGCCGCCCACCGGCGAGCGCCATTGTCTCAACTCAGTCTCGATGTCTTTCACGGAAGAGGGCAAGGCGCTGCCGGATATTCTCGGACGCGGACCTCCCGAGGGCCAGCCGGCGACCTAGAGCCTAAAGCGCGCCCGGCCCGGGAAGAGAAAGCGCCGCTGAGTCCAGCGGCGAGCTCACCCCATCTCGAGGCGCAGCCACCCTGGGGTGCGCGCCACCAGGGCCGGCGTTGATGGGTCTTGCGAGCAGATAGCGATCGCCGAGCCAGCGGATCGCGCGCGCGCGGGCGGCGCTGTAATCGACCACCCAGCTCGATGTCAGCTCTTGGCGTGTCATGACCTGCCTCCATTGCCGATGAGCGAAATATGGGGTCGCTTACCGGCCGAATCCCCTCCCTCTGAAGGGCGAGAGCCGGGGCTCCCCTCTGGAACAGGCGGCAGGCGCCATCCCGGCAGCGTTGACAATACTTGCCGACACAAATACAATCGCGGCAAATATTACGGGAGCAAGCAAATGCGACAGCCGTATTACAAGCTGGAATCACTCGAGGCGAACAGCAGCGTCGGCTATCTGCTGAAGCGTTGCGGTGTGCTCATGACTCAGGTCGCCGAGCGGCGCTTCGAGTCATTGCCGATCACTTTCTCCCAGTGGGTGGTGCTGATCCACCTGGCGCAGCAGGAGCACGTCTCGGCAACCGCACTCAGCGAGCACGTCGGACAGGATATGGGTGCGCTGACGCGCGTCGTCGATGAGCTCGAGCGGCTCGGCTTCGCGCAGCGTGAACGCAGCCGCCGCGACCGCCGCTCGGTCGAGATCGCCATCACGCCGGCAGGCCGGCGCGAGGCCCAGCACGCCAAGCGGGTGGTGGTGGAGCTCCTCAACCGGCTGGTCGAGCCTTTCACGGACCGCGAGATCGATACGCTCCTCACGCTCCTGCAACGGGTGCACACTCATCTGCAGGAGGCGCTGGCACCGGAAGCTGCAGTGGCCGCGGCGCCGCGCATGGCGGCCCTCGAGCGGCCGCGCCGCCAGCGGCGCAAGACCGTCAACGGAGGTGCCGCGTGAGGACAGGCAACGTTGTGAGCGGGGTTGTCGCGATGCTGCTGGCCGCCGGCTGCACGCTCGGCCCCAACTTCGTGCGTCCCGAGGCCCCGGCGGGTGGCTACGCACACGCTGCGCCTGCGCCGGCTGACGGCCGCAGCCTCGCCTACGGCGCCGACGTCGCCGATGACTGGTATCAGCTGTTCCATTCCGCGGCGCTCGATCAGCTGGTGCGCACCGCGCTCGCCGGCAATCCGGATCTCGAGGGCGCGCGGCACGGCCTGCTCGCCGCACAGTACGAGCTCAAGGCGGTCGCCGGTACGCAGCTGCCGCAGCTCGATGCCACGGGGCAGATCGCCCGCGCCCACATCAATGGCAGCTACCTGTACGGTCCGGTGAATGAGATCGACGTGACCGGCAATCACTGGCAGCTCGGACCCGCGCTCGCTTACAACCTGGACCCGTTCGGCGCGACGCGTCGCCAGGTCGAGGCGCAGCGCGCCTCCACGGCGGTGGTGCGCGACCAGGTGCTCAATACCTACGTGACGCTGGTCGATCAGACCGTGGTAACGGCCTTCGACTACGCCGCCGCGCAGGCCGAGATCGACGTGACCCGGGCGCTGGTCGATGAGCTCGAGTCGCAGTACCAGCTGACGCAGACGCTCGAGAACGCCGGCAAGATCATTCACAGCGACACACTGCAGGCGCAGACTCAGCTCGAGAACCTGCGCGCCACGCTGCCGGCGCTCGAGCAGCAGCGCGACACCTACCGCAACGCGCTGGCGCAGCTGTGCGGCCAGACTCCGGACACGTTCAACATGCCGGCACTGACGCTGCACGACTTCACACTGCCGCAGAAGCTGCCGCTGTCGCTGCCGTCCACGCTGGTGCGTCAGCGCCCCGACATTCTGGCCGCCGAGGACGCGCTGCATCAGGCGAGCGCCAACATCGGCGCCGCGGAGGCGGCGCGCTTTCCGCAGCTCACCATCTCGGCGCAATACGCCCAGCAGACCACCGCGCTCTCGGACTTCCTCACGCGTCCGGGCGCGGTCTGGTCGGCGGGTCTTAACGCCAGCGCGCCGCTGTTTCACGGCGGCACGCTGGCCGCGCGGCAGCATGAGGCGGAGGAGCGCTACCGTCAGGCGCAGGCGAGCTACCGCTCGGCGGTGCTCGCCGCTTTCGTCGAGGTCGCGAACGCGCTGCAGTCGCTCGAGCACGACGCGCAGGGCTACGCCGCGCATAACGTCGCGCTCGATGCCGCGCGCGCCGACCGCGAGCTGGCGCTCGCGCAGTATCGCGCCGGCAAGTACACCGAGTTGCAGGTCCTCACGGCCGAGCAGCAATACCAGGATGCGGCCCTCACCGAGGTGCAGGCCGACGTCCAACGCTTCACCGACACCGCGGGGCTCTTTCGTGCGCTCGGCGGCGGCTGGTGGAACGCACCCCATGACCCGGCGGCGCTGGTCGCCGCGGCAGGAGAGACCCATGAGTGAGTCCGAGAATACCCAAAAGACCCTGGCGCCGGCGCCGGCGGCCGCGCAGACCCCGGCGGCGCCGTCTCCGCGCCCCGCCGCCAATCGCCGTCCGCTCGTCGTGATCGGCGCGATCGCCCTCGTCGCGGTCGTGGCATGGTCGATCTACTACGTGGGCTTCATGCGCGGTCACGTGACCACGGACGACGCCTACGTGAACGGCAACCTGGTGCGGCTGACGCCGCAGGTCTCCGGCACCGTCATCGCGATCAACACCGATGAGACCCAGTTCGTGCACCGCGGTCAGACGCTGGTGCAGCTCGATCCGCGCGACACTGAGGTGGCGCTCGAGCAGGCCAAAGCCAATCTGGCGCAGGCGGTGCGCGACGTGGCGCAGCTGTTCGCCGAAGAGGCGCGCGATGCGGCGGCGGTCGAGACGCAGCAGGTGCAGCTGGCGCAGGCCAACCAGGACGTGTTGCGCGACCAGCCGCTGATCGCGGTGCACGGTGTGTCGGCGGAGACACTGCAGCACGAGCGGAACTCGATCGACAGCGCACGCGCCGGCCTCAAGCAGGCGAAGGCGACGCTCGAGAGCGCCCGGGCGGCGATCGCCGGCACCACCCCCGAGACCCACCCGCGCGTGCGGCAGGCGGAAGCGGCGCTGCGGACCGCGTGGCTCGCGGCCGCGCGCACCAAAGTGGTCGCCCCGGTATCCGGCTACGTCGTGCGCCGTTCGGTGCAGCTCGGTCAGCAGGTGACCCCGGCGACCGAGATGCTCGCCATCGTGCCGGTGGAGTCGATGTGGGTCGACGCCAACTTCAAGGAAAACCAGCTGAGCGGGCTGCGCATCGGCCAGCCGGTGAGCGTCTCCGCCGACATGTACGGCTCGCGGGTGCGCTACCACGGCCGCGTGCTCGGGCTGACACCCGGCACCGGCAGCGCGCTCGCGGTGCTGCCGGCACAGAATGCCTCCGGCAACTGGATCAAGATCGTGCAGCGCCTGCCGGTGCGCATCGGGCTCGATCCCAAGGAGCTCGAGAGTCATCCGCTGTTCCTCGGGCTGTCCACCGACATCGACGTCGACGTGCGCGATCAGAGCGGCGGCGCGCTCTCGAAGCAGCCGGCCTGGTCTGCGGCGCTCGACACCGACGTGTATTCCGCGCAGGACGCCGGCGCCGATGCCGCCATCAACGAGATCCTCGCCGCCAACCTGGGTCGCGCGCCGCACACGACGCGCCTCGCCCAGGAGGGGCGTCCGTGAACGAGGGCGCGCCGCGCGCCGTCACGCCGTGGCTGATCGCGCCGGTGGTGGCGCTCGCGGCCTTCATGGAGATCATGGACATCTCCATCGCCAACGTGGCGTTGCCGCACATCGCGGGCTCCCTCTCCTCGAGCCAGAACGAGTCCACCTGGGTGTTGACCAGCTATCTCGTCACCAACGCCATCATCATGCCGATCTCGGGGTGGCTGGCGAACACCTTCGGCAGGAAGCGCCTGTTCCTGGTGTGCATCGCGGGCTTCACGGTGAGCTCGCTGCTGTGCGGGCTGGCGCCGAGTCTCGCCTCGCTGATCGCGATGCGCGCGCTCCAGGGCGCGACCGGCGGCGGTCTGCAGCCGGTCGGCCAGGCGATCCTCACCGACAGCTTTCCGCCGGAGAAGCGCGGCATGGCGAGCGCGGTCTACGGCATCGCGGCGGTGGTGGCGCCGATCATCGGTCCGACGCTCGGCGGCTGGATTACCGATAACTACGACTGGCGCTGGATATTCCTCATCAACGTGCCGGTCGGGGTGCTGCTCGTGATGCTGGTGCAGTCACTCATCAGGGAGCGCGGCGTCGCGGCGCGCGGTCCGCGCCGCTCGGTCGACTGGGCGGGCTTCGGCTTCGTGGGGCTCGCGCTCGGCTGCCTGCAGGTGGTGCTCGATCGCGGCCAGGACGCCGACTGGCTGGGCTCGGGGCTGATCACGGCTCTGATCATCGCCTCGGTGATCGGCTTCGTGCTGCTCACCTGGCGTGAGCTGACGCATCCCGACCCGATGGTGGACCTGAAGCTGTTCCGCGACCCGGGGTTCGCCGTCCCCTTCGTGATGATGCTGATGCTCGGGTTCATGCTCTTCGGCAGCACGTTCCTCATTCCCGCCTTCGCGCAGCAGCTCATGGGCTACCGCGCGGTGGATGCCGGCATGGTGCTCTCACCCGGCGGACTCATCACCATCGTGCTGATGCCCGTGGTCGGTCGCGCCATCAACAAGGTGGACACGCGGCTGCTGGCGGCGATCGGCTTCGTCGTCGGGGGCTTCGGGCTGCTGCTCATGACGCATCTCTATCTCGGCGCCTCATTTCAGACCCTGCTGTGGATGCGGGTGCTGCAGGCGGCGTCGCTTCCCTTCCTGTTCCTGCCCATCAACAACATGGCGTTTCGCGACGTGCCGCGCGACAAGACCAACAACGCCTCCGCGCTCATCAACCTGGCCCGCAACTTCGGCGGCAGCATCGGCATCGCCTTCGCCTCGACGATGCTCACGCGCCGCGAGCAGTTTCACCAGAGCCGGATCGTCGAGAACCTCCAGGGACTGAACCCCGCGTACGGCGACCTCACCCACCAGATCGGCAGCGCCATCGGCGCCGCACCGGATGGCACGACGACGCTCGCCAGCGTCTATCAGGTCGCACAGCAGCAGGCGGCGCTGTTGTCCTATCTGGATGACTTCAAGCTGCTCGGCATTCTGTTCCTTGCGCTCCTGCCGCTGCTGCTGCTGGTGCGGGCAGGCAAGGGCGGTGGCGGACCGGCGCCCGCGCACTGAGTATGCCGATGTCGGTGCAGGCGGGAGCAAAGCGGTCGGGGGCGCTGATCGCCGTTTTGGCCGTCGCTTTGCTGGCGGCTGGGCGCATCGTGCTGGCCGGTCCCGCCAGCGGGCAGCCACAGGCGTGCGCAGCATCGACCGCGCAGGAAGCGGCTACGCTCGCCGACAAGCTGTTCGCGGCGGGGCAATACCAGCATGCCGGGGAGTGCTATCAGGCGGCCGGCGACATGCCGCACGCGAACCTTGCATTCCTCAAGGCCGCCGGACCCAGGGGCGCGGATACGGCGCGCGATTTGAAGGCACAGGGAGATACCGCGAAGGCGCTGTTCGCCAACGCCGCGCAGGCTTTTCGGCGCAGTCGCTGAGTCGCCTCGCGGAGCCTTTCCCTCGGGCCCTGTGGTGGCGGCCGGCCGCCGTCAGAGCTTTGACGGCGGCCCGTCGGCCGGTGGATCGGCGTCCACCACCTGGACGATGGCTCCGCTGTTGTCCGGCGACAGGGCCGCGGGCGTGACAAACACCGTGCTCCCCATCGTGAGAATGGAGTTGACCTGACGCACGAACTCGGGCGGGACCCTGATGCGCGCCAGCGCCCCGGCGCTGATTTCGCTGCCCGCCTTGACCACATCGCCCGGCGCGGCCAGCAGCAGCCAGCGGTACTTGCTCGGGTCCGGAACATACGGGTCGGGCGTATCGCTCGGGCCCTCCGCGAGCACCAGCGCATGGCTCGCGAGCGGTTCATCGCCCACGACCTGTAGACGCGCGCGCCCGATCTCGACGCCGTTCCTGTAGACGACGATGCGTCGACTGCCCTGGCTCAGCACGATGCTGACGGGACCGCTCGGCGACAAATCCGGTTGCCAGCGCTCGACTTGCGTCGGCGCCAAAGGGTCGCGTGCGATCGGCGCACCGCCGTGAAAGCTGACCGGGGCCAGATAGCCGGGATGCGCGACGCGCTGCGGCTCGGTGGCGTCGTTCGCGACCACGACCGTCATACCCATCGGGGAGGTGTCGAAGAGCAGCTTCGCGAACTCGCTCGGCAGGTGCACGCAGCCATGCGACTCGGGATATCCCGGCAGGCCGCCCGCGTGCAGCGCCACGCCGCCCCAGGTGAGCCGCTCCATGTAGGGCATCGGCGCCCCATCGTAGATCGTCGAGCGATGCTCCTTCTGCTTCTGCAGCACGGTGAACACTCCGGTCGGCGTCAGGTGACCGGGCCGGCCGGTGCTCACCGTAGTCGCGCCGATCAGGACGCCGTTGCGATACACATAGGCCCGCTGCTCGGTGAGGCTCACCACCATGACCACGGGACCAACCGTGGCGGCATTGCCGATCCACAGGAACTGCCCTTTTTTCAGCTGATCGATGGGCGTATCGATTGAGACCGAGGCCTTGGCACCCCAGAATGGGACGGAGTCGGCATGAGCCGTCCCCAGCAGGCCCATAATGAGCATGCCGCGGGCGAGGGCGAGGAGCAGGGTGTTCCGGGCCATACGTTAAGTCGCGGTTTATGATGCTAATCGCAACCTAGAGACATTGACCTGTCAAGTGAACCTGGCGACTGATGGCCGGGTCTCAGGCAGGTCGTCTTGCACGGAGCTGATCTTGGAGCGTTCGCGTCGCTGGTTTCTCGGGGCAGCCCTGAGCGGGAGCCTGAGCTCTGCTGTCGCCGTGGCGCTGGCGGCGCCCGGGGGGCGGCGCGCGGA
Organism: Gammaproteobacteria bacterium; assembly: GCA_030039615.1. GTDB lineage: Bacteria > Pseudomonadota > Gammaproteobacteria > Steroidobacterales > Steroidobacteraceae > 13-2-20CM-66-19. The sequence goes on from JASHVF010000188.1 coordinate 9,368, forward strand.
CGGTATTGAACCGGGACTGCTGCAGCGTGCGCTCGCCGCTCTGGATCAGCACCAGGACGCGATCAGATACCGCGACGTCCTTGCGGTTGCAGATTTCTCGCTGCCCTCGCGTGCGCCGCGCTTCCATGTGGTGCGACTCGCCGACGGTACCGTGACATCGCATCTGGTGGCGCACGGGCGCGGGTCCGATCCGTCACATACGGGTTGGCTGCAGCATTTCTCCAACGAACCGCGCTCGAATGCGACCTCGGCGGGTGCCTACCGCACGGCGGACATTTACTTCGGAGCCCACGGCCGCTCCATGCGGCTCGAGGGGCTCGACGCGAGCAACAGCAACGCCGCATCCAGAGCACTCGTCGTGCACGGCGCCTGGTACGTGAGCGATGCCATGATCGGCCAGTGGGGCATGCTCGGCCGCAGCCAGGGCTGCTTCGCTGTTTCCCAGGCGAGCCTCGGCGAGATCCTGAGGCAACTCGGACCGGGTCGGCTCATCTACGCCGACAGAGCCCAGCTCAGAGGGTGACGGGCTCGCGCGCTTCCGCCTGCCGCAAGGCGGCGAGGCGGGCGTGAACCGCCTGAACGACCACCGAGCCTTCTCCAACCGCCGAAGCGACCCGCTTCACCGAGCCCGCACGGACGTCGCCCACGGCGAAGACGCCGGGTAAGTTGGTCTGGAAGACGTTGAAGGGCACCGCGGCGTCCGCGCCGCAGTCCTCTCCGGTGAGCACGAATCCGCGCGCATCGAGTCGCAGCGACTCCTTCAGCCATCCGGTGCAAGGATCGGCGCCGATCATGATGAAGAGCCCGCCGATCGGCCGCGCAGTCACGCGGCCATCGCC
>JASHVF010000189.1 GCA_030039615.1 Gammaproteobacteria bacterium
GGGCGAGCGCGAGGTTTTCTTCCGAGCTGTCGTCCAGACCGATATAGGCGGCCGCCAGGCTCGAGTACGACGCGCCCGAGCCGGGATTGAGCGATATGGCGCGCTTGAACAGCTCGATAGCCTCGGCATGCCTGCCCATCCGGGTCAGCGTAACCCCCAACATGTGGCAGGGCCCGAAGTGTTCCGGCGTAAGCTCAATCTCGCGACGGTACGAAGCTTCGGCCTGCTCGAATTGCCCGATACCGAGCAAAAGCCGCGACAGGCTCTGCTGAGCCGCGATCAATCCAGGGTTGAGAGCCAGGGTCCGCTTATAGCTCGCAATCGCCGCGTCCGGCCGCCCGGTGGCCTCGAGGACACTGCCCAGCAGGTAGTGACCGTCAGAGTCTTCCGGCGCATTGCGTACCGCACGTTCGAGAACTGCGCGCGCTTCATCGGCACGACCTTGCTCCCTGAGCACGAACCCCAGCATCACGAGAACCCTGGGATACTGCGCGTCGGACTGCATCACCTGGCGATAGCAGGCCTCGGCATCGGCGTACCGGCCGGCCTTCAGGTGCTCATCGCCCTGATCCTTGACCGTCTGCGAATGCTGCATTCGTTCCGGAGCAAGGTCCGCCACGCGAGTCGTCGCGTCTGGGGCCTTGCTGGCGATCTTCGTCTTCAGCCACTTCAGCATTTTGTCGAACACCGCTCTCTATTGAGGCTGGCTTCAATTTCAACTTCGCCGCAGCGGCAGCTCAACGACGCCGACCGGCGTCGACTCGAGTCGGGCTGGCGCTCCCGGAGCCGATCGCGCTGCCGGCGGTCTCGGTCTCCACCTGGAAAGTCTGGACTACTCCATCGCGCCAGGCGAGCATGTCGATCCGGGCCTGGAACTCGTCGCCGCGAGACAGCTGCGCGGCGATATCCCGGCTTTCTGCGGGGTCCTTACTCAGATCGAAGGTCTCCGCGGGGTCCTTCTCGAAGTAATAGATGTATTTGAGTTCGCCGATGCGCAGCGCTACCGCCATCCGGTCCCAATACTGCGCGAAGAACAGCGCCTGATGGCCGGCTGGATCTGAAAGCAGGGAGCGTCCGGGAAGCGCTCCGTCCTTCAGCGTAAGTCCCAATGCGTCGGCCACGGTGGGGACAACATCGATCTGTTGCCGCAGGCCGCCGATGTGCCCGGTGCGCCGGGCCGTGGCGGGTAGACGAACCAGCATCGGGATCTGCAGCAGCTCATCGTGCAGTCCGTCCGCACGAAGGAAGCTGCCGTGCTCGCCGAACGCTTCGCCGTGATCTCCCAGCACCAGGAACAGGGTGTTCTCAAAAAGGCCGCGATCGCGCAACTCCTGGACCAGGTCGCGCAGGTAGCCGTCGATGTAGCCCATGCAGTTGAGGTAGTGCTCATGCTGCTCGTTGAGGCTCGGGAAGCGCTGCACGGCGTATCCGGTCGGGAGGCCATAGGGTGCATGGCCGATGTTGGTCATGACGGCGAGAAGGAACGGACGCTTGTCCGACGCCCGCTGATCGAGCCACCGGCCGATCGGCGCCAGGAGCGCACGATCTTCCCAGCCGAAGGGCGTGACGAGACCGCTCGCCGGCTCGGGAATCGATTCCTTTGCGACCACCTCGTCGAAACCCAGCGCCCGCACGACGGCGGTGTCCTGCTCGAAATTCAGGGTCGTCGGCAGGAAGAAGGCCGAGGCATACCCCTGTGTGCGCAGCAGGCGCGCCAGGCTCGAGGGAACGAGCGGATGCTGGCGCGCCCAGTCTCCGACGACCCGGTCCGAGCTCGGGTAACGGCCCGCGAGAATCGCCAGCCAGGCGTCCGTGGTTCGCGGAATCACGGCATACATGTGGTCGACCACGAGGGATTCCCGCGCAAGCTCGGCGAGGAAAGGCGTGTTGTTCAGGCTCGGCGTATACACCGTCGTGTCGCGTGCGCGCGCGGACTCGAGCATCACGATGACCACGTTCCAGGGTCGAGTGGCAGCCGTCGGGGCGAGAATCGGCGCCTGCGCGTGAAGCGTCGGAACGATGGCCGAAGGCGCACCGCTGCGGCGGAGCACGACGACCCGCAGGAGCTCAGTCTCCGCACCGCTGACCGTGACGCTGAGCAGGGGATCGTCGGCCGTAGGCCCGTAACGCTCATGCGTGCCGGCTGGAAAAGCGATAGCGAGAGCGAGCGCCGGCCACAGTACGAGCCCAAGACGAGCCGCCGGGGCATGCGCTGCAGCTGCGCGCCCGAGCGTGACGCGGCGGGCGAGCAGGAGGCCCGCAACGGCGCAGGCGAGACCGCAGAGCAGGATCTCCAACAGCAGGAGCGCCGCGCCCGTCGAGATGGCACCGCGCGAGACGATCCAGGCTTCGTTCGGATAGAACAGGCCGAAGTACACATCGTCCACATTGAGCGCTGCGCGGGTCGCAACGAAGAATGCGATATCCGCCAGCGTGAGAGCGTACGCGATGGCGACGATCGACCATACGACGGTGCGGCGCAGGAGGTTCCGGCCGCGAACGCGGTGCGCCAGATGCCAGGACAGCAGGCAGCACACGAGTGTCAGCGCGGCCAGATCGCGCCACCAGAGGCTGATGAGCTCCGCCGCATCCCGGAGCCCTTGCGATAGTGCGAAGGGCCACCAGGGGCGTGCTTCTCCATGCATCAGGGCGCCGGCCGCCATGGCGAGGTAAACGAGCACAATGCCGAGACTCCACCCGACCCAGGCCCGAGTGCGGCGGCGCATGAGCAGCGCGAGTAAGGCGCCAATCACGAGCACGGCGATGAGGAGCGCGCTCAGCGCGGACCCGATGGCAGGTTGCAGCAGGCCGTGCCAGACGACCGCCGCGATGCCGCTCTCGAGGTCGGTGCTCAGAATCCCGTCCGCAGACGAGAGCTTCAGCGCCTTGTCCGCGGCGAGCAGCAGTGCGAGCGGTCCGCAGAGCGCAAGCGCGCAGAGCAGATCGGATCGCGGTACCGGAAGCGCGACGGTCCGCGCCAGTCTGGGCAGCATGCTCGGTGTCAGATTGACTTCCTGGTATCGAGCTTACCCGGCAGCTCGCAGCCCTTTCCGAGATTTCTGTCACGCAGGCCGTCCGGGGCGTCGAGGTTTTCATGGACGGCAACCTTGAGCCCACCTTCAGAGCCGCGTTCAGGCTGGCTTGCTCGCGCTTTCAGTGGAACGCTTGGCGCAAGGCTCGGCAAGAGGTCGGTCTGCGCCGACACGGCAATCGAGCGCCGGGCGCGAGTCGCCCGCCCGATGCCTGCTGCGTCAGTTCGACGGCGGTGTGGCCGAGTAGTACGTGGCCAGGCTGCCGCTCGCAAGTATGTGCCCGTCGCGTCCCGCGTGAATCAGCGCGTGATAGAGCGTCTCGGCGTTGGCCGGGAAATTCGCGAGCGCGCTGACCTTGAGGTCCGTGTCGAGCGCATACACCGTGAATACGTAGTGGTGCGCGTCGGGTGCCACACCGGCCGGCGGACATGGACCATCGTAGCTCGGATCACCAAAATCATTGGTGATCTCGCTCCCATAGGCGCTGGCAGCGACGCCGGCATTCTCCGG
>JASHVF010000019.1 GCA_030039615.1 Gammaproteobacteria bacterium
ATGCGGCATCGCTGCGCTGGGCGCTGCTGCTGCTCGCACCGACCGGGTTCTGGGCGACCTGGCATTTCTATCGGGCGGCGCGCACCGTCGATGCGGACCTGGAGCGCGTCGGCGGGCACGGTGCCTGACCTTGAGGAGGCAGCTTGCGTAACCACCTGGCTCTGGCTCTGGCGCTGGCACTGCTCAGCGTCTGCGGCGCGCCCCGGGCGCACGCCGCCGACGTCACCGTCGTGAACGACGACGTGCACTTCCCCGAGGGACCGATCTGGTACCGGGGCAAGCTCTACTACGTCGAATACGATCGCAACTCGGTGACCGTGTGGGACGGCCGGCGCAACCATATCTTCTGGTCGAAGCCCGGCTGCGGTCCCTCCGCCGTCATCCCCACGGCGAGCGGCGAATTCCTCACCACCTGCTACGACAATGGCACCATCGGCCGCATCGCCGCCGACGGCCGCGACCTGCCGCCCTACTCGCACGACAAGGACGGTCACCCGTTCGTCGGTCCTAACGACTTCGCGCCCGATCGTCGCGGCGGCATCTACTTCACCTGCTCGGGCACCGCGCCGGGTCCCGTGATCGACGGCAAGATCTTCTACCTCGCCGCCGACGGCACGATCACCCAGGAGGCCACCGAGGTTCACAGCGCCAACGGCATCGTGGTCTCGAACGACGGCCGGACCCTCTACGCGATCGAGACCGAGGACCACCGGCTCATCCAGTTCACGATCGGCGCCGACGGCTCACTGTCCGGGCGCCGCGTATTCCTCGATCTCGATGAGCTCACCCATCACCTCACGCACATCTACCCGGACGGCGTGAAGATGGACTCGCGGGGCCTCCTCTATATCGGCCAGAACCCGCGCGACCCCGGGGCGCCGCTCGCCGGCGTCATCTTCGTGGTGGATGCAGCCGGCAGGCAGCTGCGCACGCTCAAGCTCCCCTCACCCGGCGTACCGAACCTGGCCTTCAGTCCCGACGAGAAGACCGTGTACGTGATGGCGCTCGACCAGCTCGACAAGTCGCCCTACGAAGGTAAGGTCTACGCGATCGCGAATCGCTGAGCGCCCCAGGCGCGGGCGGTGCCGTGCGCTAACCCGCCAGCCAGCCGCCGTCGATCACCAGGTTCGAGCCGGTGATGAAGCTCGCGCGGTCGCTCGCGAGGAACACCGCGGCGTTGGCGACGTCCTGCGGCCGCCCGAAGCGCGGCCAGGGAGTGCGGCGGCGCTGAAACTCGAGGCGTGCCGGGTCCTGCGCCAGCCCGCCGGCGCCGGTCACGATCTTTCCCGGGGAGATGCAGTTGCAGACGATCAGGTGCGCTGCATAGTCGACCGCAATCTGCCGCGTGATGTAGATCGCGCCGGCCTTGCTCACACCGTACGGCAGGTCGCCGGGCGAGGTCACGATGCCCTGCTGCGAGCCGAGGTTGATGAGGCGCCCGCGCACCTCGGCGCGCGGCTCCTGCGTGATCATCTGTTGTACCGCGCGCTTGCAGCCATAGAACATGCCGGTGAGGTTCACGCGCATGACCTCCTCCCACTGCGCGAGCTCGGTCTCGAGCAACGCCGTCCCGGAGTAGGTCATGGCGTTGTTCACCATGACGTCGAGCCGCCCGTGCCGCGCGACGGTCGCGCCGATCAGGGCATCGACCTGATCCCAGCGCCCGACGTCGGTGCGCAGAAAGGACGCGGTGCCGCCGGCGCGCGCGATGAGCGCGAGCGTCGGCTCGCCGCCCTCCTTCGGCTGCTCGGTGAGGTCCGCGATGACGACGGCGGCGCCTTCGCCCGCAAAGCTCACGGCGATCGCGCGACCGATCCCGGAGCTCGCCCCGGTGACGACGGCAACCTTGCCCGCGAGTAGACTCGACACGCAGGCGATTATAGAGCGACCAGCAATGTCCGGCGCGATCCAACCCGACCTCGACCTGGCCGCCTCGCTGTTCGCCGCGCTCGAGCGCGCCACACGCCGCGGCGCGGGCATCGTGCGCGACAGCTACGGCGCCGGCGAGCAGGCCGCGCACGACATCATGCGCTCGGCCGCCACCGCCCTCGACCTCGAGACCTCGGTCGATGCGATCGGCAACCTCTACCTCACCTTGCCCGGCCGCGACCGCAGCGCGCCGCGCATCATCGTGGGCTCGCACCTCGACAGCGTGCCGGCGGGCGGCAACTTCGATGGCGCCGCGGGAGTGGTCGCGGGCCTCGCGGTGCTGGCGGCGTTGCGCCGCGCGGCCGTAACGCCGCGTTGCGACCTGACGGTAATGGGGATCCGGGGCGAGGAGTCCGCCTGGTTCGACGTCGCGTACATCGGCGGCCACGGCGCCTTCGGTCTGCTCGATCCTGCCTGTCTGTCGATCGCGAGATCCGACAGCGGGCAGAGTCTCGGGGCGGCTCTCGAGCAGCAGGGCTTCGATCCGGCGCCGATTCGCGCGCGGCAGCGGCTGCTCGATCCAGCCACCATCCGCGCGTACCTCGAGCTGCACATCGAGCAGGGCCCGGTGCTGGAGGCGCGCGCACTGCCCGCCGCGGTGGTGAGCGGCGTACGCGGCTGCAAGCGCTTCCGCAACGCGCGCTGTCGCGGTGAGTACGCGCATTCGGGTGCGGTCGACCGGCCCTATCGGCGTGACGCGGTCGCGGCCACGGTCGCCCTGCTGCATCACCTCGAGCAGGTGTGGCTTGAGCAGCTGGCCGCCGGGGCGGACCTGGTCCTCACCACGGGCGAGCTCTATACCGACCCCGGCATGCACGGGCCGAGCAAGATCGCGGGCGACACCC
>JASHVF010000190.1 GCA_030039615.1 Gammaproteobacteria bacterium
ATGCCGCGGCTCGATGCGCTCGGGCTCCCCGAGGTGTGCGCCGACCTGGTGCTGCTCAAGCGCGGGCTGCTGCTCATGGTGGGCGCCACCGGCTCGGGCAAGTCGACCACGCTCGCGGCGATGATCAATCACCGCAACGAAAGCTCCTCCGACCACATCGTCACCATCGAGGACCCGATCGAGTTCCTGCACACCAACAAGCGCTCGATCGTCAACCAGCGCGAGGTGGGGCTCGACACCAAGAGCTACGCGCGCGCGCTGCGCGGCGTGGTGCGCGCGGCTCCGGACGTGATCCTGATCGGTGAGATACGCGACCGCGAGAGCATGGAGGCGGCCATCAATCTCGCCGGCACCGGCCACCTGGTGCTCGCCACCATGCACGCCAACAACTGCGCCGAGTCGCTCGACCGCATCATCAACATGTTCCCGCGCGAGCAGCACAACCAGATCTTTCTCGACCTGTCGCAGTACCTGCGCGCCATCATGGCGCAGCGCCTGATCGTCGGGGTCGACAACCGGCGCCTCGCCGCCCTCGAAGTGATGATCAACACGCCGCACATCCAGACGCTGGTCAAGCGGGGCGACGTGGTGGCGATCAAGGAAGCCATCAACGCTTCGAGCGAGCGCGGCGTCCAGAGCTTCGACCTGGCGCTGTTCAGCCTCTACAGGGCGGGCCGCGTGCCGCTGGAAGAGGCGCTCGCCAACGCCGATTCGCGCGCCAACCTCGAGGCGAAGATCAACTTCGGTTAGAAGACGCTGCCGGCGTCGAACACCGGACCGTCGACACACACGCGCTTCATCGCCGGCCCGGCCGGCGTGCGCACCTCGACGGCGCAGCCGGCGCAGCCGCCGACCGCGCACGCCATGAACTCTTCCAGCGACACCTGGCACGGCACGCCGTAGCGGCGCGCCAGCTGGGCGGTGACCTCGAGCATCGGCGTCGGCCCGCAGGCGAAGATCTCCACCTCGGCCAGCTCCGCGGCTCCGAGCGACCTGAGCCATGCCTCGGCGAGCTGCGTCACGAAGCCGGGGAAGCAGCCCGGGAAGTCCGAGCGGCTCGCGAGCCGGCTCGGCACGCCCCATTCATCGAGCAGCGGCATGCAGGCAATCGTGCCCTCGGGTGTGCCGGGGACGATGAGACCTGAAGGCCGCGTGCGAAACGGGAACGGAATCTCCGAGCCCATCAGTACCAGCGGCTTCCACGCGCCGTCCGCCTCGCGCAGCCGCTCGGCGAGAAACACCATGGGAGGAATGCCGACCCCGCCGCCGATGAGCAGCGCGCGCGGCCGTTCGCGATGCGCGCCGAACGGCCGGCCGATGGGACCCAGGACGCTCAGGGTGTCGCCCGCCTTGCGGGCGGCGAGCGCATGCAGACCCACGCCCACCACCTTGTAGAGCATCTCGATCCAGCCGGCGCGCGCGTCGGCTCGCATGATCGACAGCGGCCGGCGCATGGGGATCGTCTCATCGCAGGTGAGGTGGACGAAGCTGCCGGGCTCGGCGCGCGCGGCGCACTTGGGCGCCGCGAGCCGCAGCACGAACTGCTCGCCGTCGTAGGCGAGCTGCGAGATGACGCGCGCCTGCTCGAGGAAGATGCTGCCGCGGTGCGCGGCGCTCATGGGCGCGCGCCCGCGCCAGCGCGCGTGCCGAGCACCTCGGCCAGCACCGCCATGCGCACCGCGACGCCGTTACGCACCTGGTCGCGGATCACCGACTGCGGGCCGTCGGCGACCACCGAGGCGATTTCGACGCCGCGGTTCATGGGCTGCGGGTGCATGACGATCGCATTGCTGCGCGCCAGCGCGAGGCGCTCGGGGGTGAGGCCCCAGGCGGCGAAGTACTTCTCCCCGTCAGGCACCTCGGCCTCGCCGAAGCGCTCCTTCTGGACGCGCAGCATCATGATGACGTCGACCCCCTCCAGACCCTTGGTGATCGACCTAGTGCGCGTGCAGCCCTGGAACTCATCCGCCGCCGGCATGAGCGCCGCGGGTGCCACGATGCGCAGGTCCGTCACGCCGAGCGCCCGCAGCACCTGCCAGGCGGAGCGCGCGACGCGCGAGTGGCGGATGTCGCCGACGATCGCCACGGCGAGCCCGGCGAAGCGCTGCTTGCGCTGGTAGATCGTCAGCGCATCGAGCAGACCCTGGGTCGGATGCGAGAGGTGCGCTTCCCCGGCCGACAACACGCTCACGTGCGGCGCGACGTTGTCGGCCACGAGCCCGGGCACTCCCGCTTCGGCGTCGCGGATCACCAGCGCGTCCACGTGCAGCGCCTGCAGCGTGTACACCGTATCGAGCATGCTCTCGCCCTTGACGCGCGAGGACAGCTGCACCTCGAGGTTCACGACGTCGGCGCCGAGGCGCTTGGCGGCCAGCTCGAAGCTGACGCGCGTGCGGGTCGAGGGCTCGGTGAACAGATTCGCGACGGTGAAGCCCGCGAGCAGCGCGCTGCGCGGCGGCGGCTCGCCGAGCGGACGGACGAAGGTCTGGGAGCGATCGAGCAGCCTCTCGATCTGCCCGCGGTTGAGGGTCTCGAGCGTCAGCAGGTGGCGCAGCGAGCCGTCGGGCCGCAGCTGTTCAGTCATGGCTTCCCCTCGCCGGCGAACCAGCGCGCGAGTATGACCGCGGCGGCCGCGCTGTCGACATCCGCGCGCCCGACCCGCCGCCGCCGCACGCCGCTCGCGCGCTGCGCCTTGAGCGCCGCGCTCGCTTCGAGCGAGGAGAAGCGCTCATCGACGAGGTGAACGGGCAGGGCGAAGCGGCGTTCGAGCTCGGCGGCGAAGCCGCGCACGCGCGCGCCGAGTGCCGCATCGCTCCCGTCGTCATTATACGGGGCGCCGAGCACCAGCAGCCCCGGTGCGAGGGCGCGCACGGCGCGTTCGATCGCTTCCCAGTCGGGGCCGGAGCTGCCGCACAGCACGGCCGGCCGCGCCGCGGCGCTGCGTGTCAGCGTATCGCCGGAGGCGATGCCGATGCGTTTGAGTCCGAAATCGAAGGCGAGGACGGTCTGGACCGTCGTCATGCCGGCGGGAGCCGGCCGGCGGCGGCGCGCGGTCGCGGGTCAGGCATGACCCGCCTCGGGGCTGAGGCGCTCGACGTCGATGCCCATCAGCCGCCAGGCTCCGGCCCAGCGCTCCTCGAAGGGCAGCTCGAATACCACGCGCGCATCGACCGGCATCGAGACCCAGGCGTTCTCCTTCAGCTCGCGCTCGAGTTGCCCGGAATCCCAGCCGGCATAGCCGAGCGCGATGAAGGCATCCGAGGGCCCCTCGCCGCGTGCCATGGCCGCCAGCACGTCGCGCGAGGTCGTCACCTGGATGGTGTCGGAGACCTTGTGCGTGTGGTCCCACTGTCCGCCGGGGCGGTGCAGCACGAAGCCGCGATCGGTGTGCACCGGTCCGCCGCGCAGCACCGGCTGCTCGGCGATGTGCTCGGTCGAGGGCTCGAGCTTCATCTGCGAGAGGACGTCCGACAGCTTCATAGGCAGCGGCTTGTTGAGCACGATGCCGAGCGCACCCTTGTCCGTGTGCTCGCAGATAAGCGCCACGGTCTGGGCGAAATTCGGGTCGTTGAGCTGCGGCATCGCGATCAGCAGGTGATTGGTGAGGCTGCCCGGCGCGCCATCGGCAAACACCGGCGAGCCGCCTGACGGTTCGCTCTCCGGGGCGCTCTCGGAGGCGGTGGGATCGGCGCTCATGGACTGCTTGCGGACCATATTCCCAGTATGGGCACAGGCGCCGCCACTCTCAAGGAAGCGCCGGAATTTTCAGGGGATCGTCGACACGGAGCCCCGTTGTGGCTGTCCGCCCGTGAACTGCCACTCGTAGGCAAAACGCAACACGCTGTGCTCGGCCGCGAGCTCCGGCGGGAACGGATCGAACGGGCTCGCGAGCCGGAGGATCGCGAGCGCCGCCTGGTCGAGCTCCGGATTGCCGCTGGAGCGGCGGATGAGGACACGGTCGAGCGTGCCGTCGGCCCTGATGCCCACTTCGACCACCGGGCTCGCGGTGCTCAAGGCGGCGCGCGCGGCGGCCGGGAAGTTGAGCGTGCCGATGCGCTCGACCTTGCGCCGCCAGGAGTCGAGGTAGGGGGCGAGCGAGGCGGCCCGGGTATCGGCCGTGACCCACAGCTCATCGCGCTTCGGTCCCGTGAGCTCGGCCGGGCCGGGCTCGTCCGAGGGGCCGGGTTGCGCCGCGGGCGGCGGCGCATCGACCAGCAGCGGCTGATCGCGCTGCGCGCCGGTGGTTCCGGTGTCGGCGAGATAGCGCACGTCGGTCACCCAGGCGGTGGTGGTGAGCAGCCGCTCGGAATGCGCGCCGGCCATGTCGCCGCGGCTGAGGAGGGAATCACCTTTGGGGCTGCCGGCATGCTTGAGCGCCGGCAGCGCGGTCGGCGGGCTGCGCGGGGCGACGGACTCGCGCGTGCTGCCGGAGCCGAGCTGCGTGCGCTGCGCGAGGTAGGTGGCGGTCGGGTTCTTGTCCGCCTCCGGCAGCTCATCCGACACCAGGAGCACCTTGAGCCCGGGCGCCCCCTGGTCGTTGCCGGCTTCGGCGTTGAAGGTAATGCCGAGGATCACGAGTCCGTGCAGCAGCGCGACGAAGAACACCATGGCGAGCAGGCGGTCCCAGGCCGGCGGCCGTCCTTCGCGCAGCGCGAGCGCCCGGCGTGCCAGCGGCTTCGCCACGGGACTCACGCGCTCCGGCGCGCCGCCTCGAGGCGCCGCGCGATCGCATCGAGCAGCAGCCCGGCGATGTCGGTGCCGAACTGCTTGTCGAGCTCGCGCACGCCGGTCGGGCTCGTGACGTTGATCTCCGTGACGTAGCCGCCGATCACGTCGAGCCCGACGAACATCATGCCCTTCGCCGCCATCACCGGCCCGATCTCACCGGCAAGCCAGCGGTCCCGGTCGGTGAGCTCGCGACCGACGCCCCGGGCTCCGGCGGCGAGGTTGCCGCGGTGGTCTTCGCCCGAGGGCATGCGGGCGAGGGCGTAGGGCGCCGCTACGCCGTCGATCAGCAGCACACGCGAGTCGCCCGTGGTGGCGATCTCGGGGAGATGGCGCTGCACGATGGCGAAGCGCCGCCCGTAATTGGTGAGCGTCTCGAACACGACGCGCGCATTGGGGTCGCCCTGGCCGAGCACGAAGATCGAGCGCCCGCCCATACCCTCGAGCGGCTTGACCACGATCCGCCCATGCTCGCGCAGGAAGGCGGCCATCGCGCCCATGTCCCGGGTGACCAATGTCGGGGCGCAGCACTGCGGGAACCAGGCGGTGTAGACCTTCTCGTTCATGTCGCGCAGGCCCTGCGGCCGGTTCACGACCAGGACGCCGGCGCCTTCGGCCCGCTCCAGGATGTAGGTGCTGTAGATGTACTCGGTGTCGAACGGCGGGTCCTTGCGCATCAGCAGGCAGTCGAGCGCCGCGAGCGGCTCGGTGCGCGCCTCCCCGAGCGTGAACCAGCCCTTGGGGTCGGCCCGCACGGTCAGGGGGCGCATCCGCCCGTGGGCGACGCCGTCGCGCAGCAGCAGGTCGCCCTGCTCGAGGTAGCTCAGGGCGAAGCCGCGGGCCTGCGCGGCGAGCAGCATCGCGAGCGTCGTGTCCTTCGC
>JASHVF010000191.1 GCA_030039615.1 Gammaproteobacteria bacterium
CCGGCGCTGCGCATGCGGTTCAGGTTCGCCACCATGATGATGCCGTTCTGCACCGCGACGCCGAACAGCGCGATGAAACCCACGCCGGAAGCGACGTTGAGCGTCTGGCCGGTGAGATGCAGCGAGATGAGCCCGCCGAGAGTCGCGAGCGGGACGACGCCGAGGATCAGCAACGCCTGGCGCAGCGAGCGCGTACCGATGGTGAGGAAGATCAGCATCATGCCCATGACCAGGCCGAGGATCACCAGCAGCCGGGCCTCCGCGCGCCGCTGATTCTCGAACTGCCCGCCCCACTCGAGCCGCACCTTGGCGGGGTCGTAGTGCACGTGGGCCGCGATCTTGGCCTGCGCCTCCTCGAGGTAGCTGGTGAGATCGCGATCGCGGTTGTCGATGCGGATCGTGAGGTTGCGCTGGCCGTTCTCGCGGAAAATCGTGCTCTCCCCGGACTGCACCCGGATGTCGGCGACCTCGGCGAGCGGTATCTGCGTGCCGCTCGCGGTCAGCACCGGCAGGCTGGCGAGCGTCCCGGGCGAGTCGCGGCTCGCGGCCGTGAAGCGCACCGTGAGGTTGTAGACGCGCTCGCCGACGTACACCGTCGACACCGGCGCCTGGCCGACGCCCGTCTGAATGACGTTCTGCACGTCGGCGATGTTGATGCCGTAGCGTGCCGCCTTGGCGCGATCGACCGTGATGTTGATCTGCGGAATCGGCGGCTCCTGGAACACCGAGGCGCTCGAGGTACCGCTGATCGTGTAGAGCACGCCGACCATCTGCTCGCCCACCTGGCGCAGCATGGTGAGGTCGTCGCCGAACAGCTTGATGACCAGCGGGCTGTGGGCGCCGCCGATCATGTCGTTCACGTTGTCGATGATCGGCTGGCTGATGCCGATCGAATAGCCCGGCAGGTCGTGCGCCAGCGAGTCGGCGAGCTTGTCGAGAAAGCGCTTCTTGGTCTCCCCGTGCGGCCAGGTGTCGTAGGGCGTCAGCCCGGCCGGCGCCTCGATGTGCGACATGGTCCAGGGATCGGTGCCGTCGTCGTTGCGACCAGTCTGCGTCACGACGTAGGAGATCTCGGGGAACTTGTGCAGCTCGCGCCGCAGGTCGCTCGCCATGTCGCTCGCCTTGTCGAGCGCGAGGCCGGTCGGCATCTGTACCTGCAGCCACAGCGCCCCCTCGTCGAGGTCCGGCAGAAAGTCGCGGCCCACGGTGGCGCCGAGGCCGACCACCGCCAGCAGCGCGAACAGTGCGACGCCGTAGATGATACGCGGCTGCTCGAGACAGGCCGTGAGGATCCGCTCGTAGTGCCGCGTCAGCCACTCGAGCCAGCGGTTGTGGTAGACGGGCGCGGGCTTGCGGAACGCGAAGTACGCCAGTCCCGGGACCAGCGCCAGGGTCGTGAGCAGCGCGCCGCAGAGTGCGTAGCCCATGGTGTACGCCATGGGCGTGAAGAGCTTGGCCTCGGCGCGCTCAAAGGAGAACAGCGGCAGGTAGGCGGTGATGATGATGAGGCTCGCAAAGAAGATCGGGCGCGTCACCTGCACCGCCGCCGCCTTGACCTCGCTCTCGGAGAGCTCCTCGGTCGGCATCGCTTCGCGGCGCCTGAGAATCGCCTCGGTGACCACGATCGCTCCGTCCACCAGGATGCCGAAGTCGATCGCCCCGAGCGACAGCAGGTTGGCGGACACGTGCGTCAGGTTGAGAAGTGAGAATACCGCCACCAGCGCCATCGGAATCGATACGCCCGCCACCAGTGCGCTGCGCGGGCTGCCGAGGAACAGGACGAGGATCAGGAACACCAGGCTGATGCCCTCGAGGATCGTCCGTCCGACCTTGTGCACGGTGGCACGCACCAGGTCGTCGCGGTCGATGTAGGGCACGATGCGCACGCCCTGGCTGGCGAGCTTGCGATTGAGTTCGTCGACCTTGGCGTGCACGCCCTTGAGCGTCTCGGACGGGTTCTGATACTTCAGCATCAGCACGATGCCTTCGATCGTGTCCGGGTTGTTGTCCTTGCCGAGGATGCCCTCGCGCTCCTGGTGGCTCAAAGTGGTGCGGCCGAGGTCGCGCACCAGCACCGGCGCTCCGTTCACCTGGGTGACCACGGTCGAGCCGATGTCGGCCAGGCTGCGGATCAGGCCCACGCCGCGGATCACGTAGCTCTGATCGCCGCGCGACACACGCCCGCCGGCGCCGTTGGCGTTGTTGTTGTTGATGGCGTTGATGACGTCGGTGATGCCGAGCCCGTAGTGCTCGAGCTGCTTCGGGTCGAGGTCCAGCTGATACTCGGTGGTGAAGCCGCCGAAGTTGGTATCGTCGACCACCCCCGGCACGGATTTGAGCGCCGGAATCACCGTCCAGCGCTGGATCTCGGAGAGCTCCTGCAGGTTCTTGGAGTCGGACTCGAGCGTGTAGCGGTAGATCTCCCCGCCCGGACCGGCGACCGGATCGAGCCCCGGCGCCGCGCCGGCGGGCAGCGTCACCTGGTTGATGCGCTCGAGCAGGCGCTGTCGCACCCAGTAGTCCTCGTAGCCGTCGCGGAACAGCACCGTGATGAGCGACAGCCCGAAGGTGCTCTCGGAGCGCATCAGCAGCAGGCCAGGCGTGCCGTTGATCTCGCGCTCGAGCGGCACCGTGATGAGCTGCTCGACCTCCTCGGCGGCCAGGCCCGGCATCTGGGTGGTCACCTGCGCGGAGACGTCGCCGAGCTCCGGATAGGCCTCGACGCTGAGCGTCTCCCAGGCGTAGATCCCGAAGATGCCGAGCAGCACCGCTATCACGATGACCGCGACGCGCCGCCGCAGGCAGAAGTCGACGAACTGGTCAATCATTGAGCAGGATCCCGCCCCTGACCACGACCTTCTCGCCCGCCTCGAGGCCCGACTCGATGATGACCTGGGTGCCCTCCTGGAGCAGCGGCTGCACGGTACGCCGCGCAAAGGTCCAGGGCGCCACCTCCACGAACACGCTGGTGCGGTCGTTGTTCATGAGCAGCGCGGAGCTCGGCAGCACCACGCGCTTCGCCGGGGTGGCGCGCAAGCTCACCGTCGCGAACATGTTGGGCTTGAGCGCAACATCGGGATTCGGCAGTGCGATGCGCGTCTTGTCGCGCCGCGAGTCGCCGTCGAGCACGTCGGAGACGAACAGCACCTTGCCGTGCAGCGTCCTGCCGGGCCAGGCATCGAAGCTGATCTCGGCGTCCTGCCGCGGCGCGACCCGCGGCAGGTCGCGTTCCGCGACCAGCGCGGTGATCCACACCACCGACAGATCCGCGAGCGTCATGATCGGCTGGGTGTCGTCGTTGATGGTGGTGCCGGGAGCGGTGCTGAGCGCGGTGATGCTGCCGGCAGCGGGGGCTCGCACCATGAGGAGCCGCGCCTCGCCGTGCGCGTCCTCGGCCCCGCCCATGGCCCGCAGGTGCTCGCGCGAGCGCTCGTATTCAGCCACCGCCTGCGCGTTGTCGTTTTGCGCGGACTCGAGATCGCGGCGTGCGGCGGCGCCGATCCTGAACTGCTCCTCCTCATATTTGAGGCTCTTGGCCGCCAGCAGCGCCGCCGCCGCCGCCTTATCGAAATCCGCGTAGGCCTGCGCCAGGTCGGGGGAATCAATGGTGGCGAGCAGCTGGCCGCGCTGCACGCGGTCGCCGAGGCCCACCTTGAGCTCGTGCACGCGCCCGGCCCCCGGCGGCAGCACGGTGACGGTGCGCGCCGGGTCGGACTCCACGATGCCGGCGGCGGTGACGATGCCACTGCTCTCCTCGGCGGCGGCGGGCTCGATCGTCAGCTGCTGGCGCAGCGCCGAGCCCTCCGGCACGAACAGCCGCTCGCCCTGGTGTACCAGGGCCGGCGTCTCCTGCGCGCCGGCGTGCGCGCTCCACAAGCCGAAGCCGTGCGTGAAGAGCAGCGCGACCAGCAGCAGCCCGCCGCCGATGCCGCCCCACAGGAAGGTGCTGCCGCGGCGGTCGGGCTCCTGATCGTAGGGATGCGGGGTCGGCTCGTTCGCGCCCGGCGGCGGCGAATGGTCGTGCGTTTCCATGGGCGTTGGCTCGCAACAGTCTTGAGTTTTTGACGCTGTATATGACTCGTTTGTGACAGGACGTCGCGCGCCCTGCCCCGCCGGCGGCCCGGGGTGCCCACGGCGCGGCCGCGATTCTTGGCCGCGGCTCGGCCAAAGTCAATCTAATTTACCATACCCCCCCACCCTATCTGAGGAGCCAGGCGCGAGCCGGCGGCTCAGCCGCCGACGATGCGCACCTCGCGCTGCGGAAAAGGCATCACGACGCCGCGCGCCCGGAACGCGGCCAGCACCGCGCCGCACACCTCCCCAGCCGCCGCGCCCTGGTCCTGCACCAGTACCCACGGGCGCACCGCGATGGCGACCGCGGAATCGCCGAGCTGCACGGGCTGCACCACCGCGGGCGGATCGCGCAGCACCCGCGGGTTGGCGTCCAGCACTTCGCGGATCAGGGCAAGCGCGGCGGACAGATCGGTGTCGTAGGCCACCCCGACGGTGAGCTCGAGCTGGCGGATGCGGCCGTAGTTGTGCAGGATCTCGCCGACCACCTTGCGGTTCGGCACGACGATGCGCGAGCGGTCGGCGTGCGTGAGCGTGGTGCTGAAGAGGGTGATGCTGTCGACGGCGCCCTCGACGCCCGCGATGGCTATGTATTCGCCGATCTTGAAGGGCTTGGCGAAGATGATCGACAGCCCCGCTACCACGTTGCTCAGCACCCCCTGGGTGGCGAGCGCCACGCCGGCACCGGCGACGCCGAGCCCGGCCACCAGCGGCAACAGCTCCACCCCGAGGTTCTGCAGCGCCATGATGCCGAACAGCAGCACGCACAGCGCCCACACGACGCGCGTGAACAGCGCCCGGATGGGCGGCTCGAGCTCGCGCTTCTCGAGCACGCGGGCGAACCAGCCGCTCACCCAGCGGCCGACGACAAAGCCGGCCGCCAGGATCAGGATCGCGGTCGCGAGGCGCGGACCGAAGCGGATCGCGAGCTCGAGCAGCGTGTCCTTGGCATGACCGATGGTTGCGACTTGCTCGTTCATATCTCCTCCTTCACGGCAGGCGCGCCCCGCGCGCCGCCACCAGGATGCGGTACCAATCCTCGCGCGTCAGGTGCACGGAGTAGGCGCTGCGCGCCTCGCGGATGCGTGTGGGGTTCTGGCTGCCGATCAGCGGGATCGGCCGGGCCGGGTGCGCCATGATCCAGGCATAGGCCACCGCGGTACGCGGCGTGTCGTCACGGCGCGCGACCGCATCCAGCGCGGCGATCACCCGCTCGGTGCGCGCGTCCTCGGCGAGCCGGCCCGCCGGGGTCGCCAGCCGCCCCTGGGCGAGCGGCGACCAGGCGATGAAGGCCGTGCCGCGCCGCATGGCCGCATCGAGCGTGCCGTCGGCGAGCGGCTCGAGCGCGAGCGGCGAGAGCTCGCTCTGCATGCTCGCAAGCGCGAACGGCAGATGCGCGATGAGCGCCTCGAGCTGCGCGGCGCTGTAGTTCGACACCCCGGCCTCGCGGATCTTGCCGGCGCGGCGCAGCCGCTCGAGCGCCTCGGCGACCTCGGCCGGGTGGGCCAGCAGGTCCGGCCGGTGGATCTGAAAGAGATCGAGGTACTCGACGCCGAGCCGCCGCAATGAGGCCTCGCACGCCTCCAGCAGGTGCTGCGCCGAGGAGTCGTAGGGGACCGCCGGGCTGACGCCGGCCTTGGTGGCGAGCACCATGCGCGAGCGCAGTTGCGGCGCCTCGCGCAGCACCCCACCGAGGAGCGATTCGCAGGCGCCGAAGCCGCCGCCACGGGAGTAGCCGTAGACGTCGGCCGTATCAAACAGCGTACAGCCCGCCTCGAGGGCGGCCTCGACGCGCGCCCGCGGGCTCGCCTCGGCCGGCTCCGCCATGCGCCACATGCCGAAGCCGAGCGGCGCGACGGCCAGGCCGCCGTTGCCCAAGGGTATGCGCGCGTCCGCCGAAGGCCCGAGGCTCATCGCCGGGCACTCTAAACCAACGCCCGCCCCGCTTCAGCGCTTCCTGAACCGATACAGGTCTTCGACGATCGAGCAGGGACGGTGGCGGCTGTCGATCTGTGGCTGGATCAGCCGGTCCCAGCCGTCGCGGCAGGCGCCGTTCGATCCCGGCAGCGCGTAGATCACGGTGCCACGCGCGAGTCCTGCGCAGGCGCGCGACTGCAGGGTGGACACTCCGACCGTCTCATAAGAGATGAGATGCCAGAGGACGTTGAACCCCTCGAGCTCCCGGTCGAGCAGCTCGCGCACCGCCTCCGGAGTCACGTCGAGCGCCGTCAGCCCGGTACCGCCGTTGCTGATGACGACGTCGACGGCGGGATCGTCGATCCACTGCCGCAGCTGTCGCTGGATGGCCGCCTTGTCGTGGCCGAGCAGCGCGCGCGCCGCGAGCCGGTGGCCGGCGGCGGCGATGCGCTCGGCCAGCAGGTCGCCCGAGGTGTCGCTCGCAGCATCGCGCGAATCCGAGACGGTCAGCACCGCGACCGCGAGTGGCGTGAAGCTGCGCGCCGCATCGATCCTGCCGCCCGGTGTCATAGGGCTAGCTTAGCAGGCGCGCGCAAGCGCGAGCCGGACCGCGCGCGCTTCAGCCGCCGGCGCGCAACTCCGCGCGATAGCGATCGCGCGCCGAGTGCACCAAGTCGCGCAGAAACGCCTTCTCGTAGGCCCGCAGCAGGTGCGCCTGATTGCGCTCCACGTAGGTGCCGACCAGATCATGATCGGCGGCGATGCTCTCGAGGTGGCGGAAGGTCTTGGCGTCCCAGCGCCACGGCAGCTCGAGCTCACTGAAGGCGTGATTCCAGGCCGCCAGTTCCGCATCCAGGGGGTCGTCCGCTTCGGTAGCTGTCACGATCTTCGCCTCGCCTGCCCAGTGCTTGCAGGCTACTGCCGGACGAACCCTAAGGAAAAGTCAAAGCTTTCTATCGCGGCCATACGATTTCGGGTATACATCACCCATGAAGCACGTCACCCTGCGGCAGCTGCGGGTGTTCCTGTCCGCCGCGCGCCACATGAACTTCTCGCGCGCCGCCACGGAGCTGCACCTGACACAGCCGGCGGTCTCGACCCAGATCAAGGAGCTGGCCGCCGACGCGGGCCTGCCGCTGTTCGAGCGCATCGGCCGCCGTACCTACCTGACGCCGGCGGGTGAGGAGGTGCTCGAGTGCGCCAAGGCGATCACGCAGCGGCTGCGCGAAGCCGAGGATGCGCTCGGACGGCTCCGGGGCATCACCGGCGGGCGGCTCAACGTCGCCGTCATCAGCGCCGGCGACTACTTCTTCCCGCGGCTGCTGGCCGCCTTCGGCGCGAGCCACCCCGGCGTCAGCTTCAACCTCACGGTACACAACCGCGACGGCCTGTTGCGCCAGCTCGCCGACAATCTCACCGATCTCGCCATCATGGTGCGGCCGCCGCGCGACATGGACACCGTCGCGGTGGCGTTCGCGCCCCACCCCTACGTCATCGTGGCGCCGCCCGATCATCCGCTGGCCGGGGCGCGGCAGATTCCGCGCGCGGCGCTCAACCGCGAGCGCTTCGTGCTGCGCGAGCAGGGCTCGGATACCTGGAACTCGATGCGTGAGGTGTTCGGCCGCCAGTTTTCGCGGCTCAACATCGCCATGCAGATCCAGAGCACCGAGACCATCAAGCAGGCGGTGGTCGCCGGCTTCGGCATCGCTTTCCTTTCGGCGCATACCATCGCGCTCGACCTGCTGGCCGGCCACCTGGTGGTGCTGGACGTGCAGGACTTCCCCGCGATGCTCAGCTGGTATCTGGTGCACAACCGCGCCAAGCGCCTGCCGCCGGTGGCGGCCGCCTTCAAGGATTTCCTGCTGCGCGAGGGCGCACCGCTCATCGAGCGGCTGGTGAAGCTCGGGGCGCCGGCGGCGAGTCAGGCGACGCGGCCGCCGAGCCGCGCGCGCCGTTCCTGAACGGCGTGCCTAGTCGAGAAAGTCGCAGTAGCGGTCGACGTGCGCGGCGAGATCGAGCGTGTGCTGGCGCGTGAGGCGCTCGGCCAGCTCGGTGTCGCGCCGCTCGAGCGCCTCGATGATCTTCAGGTGCTCGATGATGGAGCGCGCCGCACGGTTGTTCTGCGAGATGGTGGCGCGGCGGATGGCGCGCACGTGCAGGAACAGATTGTGGGTCGCGTCCTCGATCAGCTGCGAGCCGCCGAGGCGGATGATCGCCTGGTGAAAGGCGATGTTGGCGTCGGAATACTCATCGAGGTGCTCCGACGGCGGGGAATTCTGGAACTCGTCGAACAGGTGCCGCAGCTCGCCGATCTCCGCATCCGGAGCGTGCAGCGTGGCGAGTCGCGCCGACATGCTCTCGAGCGCGGCCCACACCTGGATCATCTCGATGATCTCGCGCTTGGACTTGCGCACGATGAAGATCCCGCGCCGCGGAACCGTGCGCACGAAGCCCTCCTGCTCGAGCAGCGACAGCGCCTCGCGCACCGGCGTACGGCTCACGCCGAGCGCCTGCATGAGCTCCCGCTCATCGAGGCGCAGCAGCTCGCGCTCGCTGTAGATGTCGGTGTTGGCGATCGCTTCCTTGAGGAGCGCGTAGGCCTGGTCGCGCAGGCTCACCGAATTGAGCGGCCCGAGCCGCAGTGCGCCGGCGCCACCCGGCTGGCGAAGCGATGCAATGGAGGTCACTCGATCCTCAGCTTTGTTACCGTTTGTGCAGTCTAGCGTACCGGATAGCCTGAACTGGTATATCAAATACTCATGCTTCACTTTGAGATCCTGCTCGGCCGAAGCCCCGGGGATCAGCTGTTTCCTGACGTCTCAAAGACTTAAGGGATCTATATTGACAATTTGAAGATATATCACATATGTTCGAGCGCGATTCCCGCAAACTAGCTTTCGAGCCAATCCCTCCCTGGTGGAGGCTCGTCGGTGGCTCCGTTGGAGCGACCTCAAGGCATCCGCCCCAGCACAAAACGTTCGGACATCCCGGCACTTAAGAAAGCAGCGGATCGGCCGACAACACATCTCATTGACGGGGGGCAGATGATTACCGCTTCGAGACCTCAGACCAGGTCTGGCCTGGCTCATCCCTGGATCCAGCTGGGTCTCGGCATCATGTGCATGGCCGCCGTTGCCAATCTGCAGTACGGCTGGACCCTGTTCGTCGATCCGATCGACAGCAAATTCCACTGGGGGCGTCCGGCGATCCAGTGGGCGTTCACGCTATTCGTGTTCATCGAGACCTGGCTGGTGCCAGTCGAGGGTTATCTGGTTGATCGCTTCGGACCGCGCGTGGTGGTGATCGGCGGCGGCATCCTGGTGGCGATCGCCTGGTCCCTGAACTCGATGGCGTCCTCCCTGGCGATGCTGTACCTCGCCGCTGCCGTCGGCGGCGTCGGCACCGGCGCGGTCTACGGCACCTGTGTGGGCAATGCCCTCAAGTGGTTCCCGACGCGCCGTGGGCTCGCGGCCGGTATTACCGCCGCCGGCTTCGGCGTCGGTGCGGCCGTCACAATCGCTCCGATCTCGACCATGATCAACAGCTCGGGCTATCAGCACGCCTTCCTGTTCTTCGGTCTGCTGCAGGGACTCATCGTGTTCGTCGCGGCCTGGGGCCTGCTGCTCGCGCCGCCGTCGCTGATCGCCTTGGCGCCGAAGAAGAGCCAGTCGCCGATCAGCTTCACACCGGTCGAGGTGCTCTCGACTCCGGTGTTCTACGTGATGTACGTGATGTTCGTGCTGGTCGCGGCCGGCGGACTCGTTCTGATCGCCAACATGGCGCCCATGGCGAAGGACCTGAAGGTGGCGAACGCCACCGTCGACGTCCTGGGCATGAGCGTGGTAGCCGGCACGTTCGCCATCAAGGCGCAGCGCATCTTCGACGGCATTGGACGACCCTTCTTCGGTTGGGTGTCGGATCACATCGGCCGTGAGAACACCATGGCGATCGCCTTCCTCACCGGTGCCGCGGCGTTGCTCATGATGACGCAGTTCGGCACTAGCCCCCTCGCCTTCGTGCTGGTGAGCACGCTCTACTTCGCGGTCTTCGGGGAGATCTACAGCCTCTTCCCGGCGACCCAGGGCGACACCTTCGGCGCGCGCTACGCCGCCGCCAACGCGGGCATGCTCTACACCGCCAAGGGGACGGCGACAGTGCTCGTGCCGTTCGCCACCGCGCTCGCCGCCGCGCAGGGCTGGAACACGATTTTGACGATTGCGATGTGTGGCAACCTGGTCGCCGCGGCTCTCGCGCTGCTGGTGATGAAGCCGATGCGCGTGAAGCATTTCGAGGCCATTCGCGCCCGGACCGCCGGCACCGCAGCGGCACCGCCGCCGGGAACAGCACCGAGCACCATTTGATCACGAAACGACTGATCCGCGCGGCGGCGCTTGCCGCCCCGCCAAACGACCAAGGAAGGCTTCACGAAGACTTCAGGAGAGACCGATGAACGCCTCGACTCCCGTACCCGAGCCCAAGTCCACGACCGCCGAGGATACCCTGCGGCGCAAGAGCCGCGATGCGGGCGTCGTCTCGGGCGGTCACCTGGTAGCAAAGGCCCTCAAGAATGAGGGCGTCGACACCATCTTCACGCTCTGCGGCGGACACATCATCGACATCTACGACGGCTGCATCGATGAAGGCATTCGCATCATCGACGTGCGTCACGAGCAGGTCGCGGCGCACGCCGCGGACGGCTACGCCCGGCAGACCGGCAAGCTCGGCTGCGTGGTCACCACCGCAGGTCCCGGCTGCACCAACGCCGTCACCGGCATCGCCACCGCGTTCCGCTCCGAAAGCCCGGTGCTGCACATCGGCGGCCAGGGCGCGCTCACCCAGCACAAGATGGGCTCGCTGCAGGACCTGCCGCACGTCGACATGATGTCGCCGATCACCAAGTTCGCGGCCACGGTGCCGAGCACCGAGCGTGTCGCCGACATGATCTCGATGGCGGCCCGCGAAGCCTTCAACGGCGCACCGGGACCGGTGTACCTCGAGATCCCGCGCGACGTGCTCGACCGCGAGGTGGATGCCACCAAGGCAGTGGTGCCCAGGCCCGGCCATTATCGCGCCTCGACCCGCTCGCTCGGCGATCCGAACGACATCGAGAAGCTCGCCGACATCCTGGTGAACTCTGAGCGTCCCGCGATTCTCTATGGGCAGCAGGTCTGGACCGCGCGCGGTCACGAGGAGGCGATCGCGCTGCTGCGCGGCCTCGACATCCCGGGCTATTTCAACGGCGGCAGCCGTGGACTCCTGCCCCCCGGCGATCCGCACCACTTCGACCGCACGCGCAGCAACGCCTTTGCGGAAGCCGACGTGATCGTCATCGTCGGCACGCCGTTCGATTTCCGCATGGGCTATGGCAAGCGCATCAGTAACAAGCTGAAGCTCGTGCAGATCGACCAGGACTACCGCACGGTCGGCAAGAACCGCGACATCGACTTAGGCGTCGTCGGCCATCCCGGCGCGATCCTCGGCGCGGTGCTGCAGGCGGCCTCCGGGCGCATCAAGGGAGAGAAGCGCCAGCTGCGCCAGCAGTGGATGAAGAAGCTCTCCGACATGGAGGAGGCGGCCAGCGAGAAGCTGATACCGCTCTTCAAGTCCAATAACCGGCCGATCCACCCGTATCGCGTAGCCTACGAGCTCAACGAGTTTCTCGCCGACAACACCATCTACATCGGCGACGGCGGCGACGTGGTCACGATCTCGGCGCAGGCGGTGCGGCCGCGCGGCCCGGGGCAGTGGATGGATCCGGGCGCGCTCGGCTCGCTCGGCGTCGGCACCGGCTTTGCGATCGCCGCCGGCCTCGCGCACCCCGATAAAGAGGTGCTGTGCTACTACGGCGACGGCTCCTTCGGCATGACGGCCTTCGACATGGAGACCGCCAACCGCTTCGGCGTGCCGTACATCGGCGTGATCGGCAACAACTCCGCCATGAACCAGATTCGCTACGGCCAGCTCGCCAAGTACGGCGAGCAGCGCGGCAACGTCGGCAACCTGCTGGGCGACGTACCATTCGGCAAGTTCGCCGAGATGCTCGGCGGCTATGGCGAGGAGGTGCACGACCCGGCACAGATCGCCCCCGCGCTGCAGCGCGCCCGCGAGTCGGTGCGCAAGCTGAAGAAGTGCGCGGTGGTGAACATCTGGGTCGACCCACGCGAATGGGCGCCGGGCACCAAGAACCAGACGATGTACAAGTAAGGGCACGGAAGCCCGGAGACTCACATGGCTAAGGCATTGGACGGCGTCCGCATCCTCGACTTCACCCACGTGCAGTCGGGCCCGACCTGCACGCAGCTGCTGGCCTGGTTCGGCGCCGACGTCATCAAGGTCGAGCGCGCGGGCGCCGGCGACATCACGCGCGAGCAGCTGCGCGACATCCCCGACGTGGACAGCCTGTACTTCACCATGCTGAACCACAACAAGCGCTCGATCACGCTCGACACCAAGAACCCGAGCGGCAAGGCGGTGCTCGAGCGCCTGGTGAAGCACTGCGACGTGCTGGTCGAGAACTTCGCCCCCGGGGCGCTCGATCGCATGGGACTCACCTGGGAACGGATCCAGCAGCTCAATCCGCGCATGATCTACGCCTCGGTCAAGGGCTTCGGCCCCGGTCCCTACGAGGAGTGCAAGGTCTACGAGAACGTCGCGCAGTGCGCGGGCGGCGCGGCCTCGACCACCGGCTTCGACGACGGCCCGCCGCTCGTCACCGGCGCGCAGATCGGCGACAGCGGCACGGGGCTGCACCTGGCGCTCGGCATCGTCGCGGCTCTCTACCAGCGCAACGCGAGCGGCCGCGGCCAGCGCGTACTGGCCGCCATGCAGGACGGCGTGCTCAACCTCTGCCGCGTGAAGCTGCGCGACCAGCAGCGGCTCGCCCGCACCGGTGTCATGAAGGAGTATCCGCAGTACCCGGACGGCAAATTCGGCTCGGCGGTGCCGCGCGCCGGCAATGCCTCGGGCGGCGGCCAGCCGGGCTGGATCATCAAGTGCAAGGGCTGGGAGACCGATCCCAATGCCTATCTCTACTTCATCACGCAGGCGCCCGTGTGGCCGGAGATCTGCAAGGTGATCGGCAAGGAGGAGTGGATCACCCACCCCGACTATGCCACGCCGAATGCGCGGCTGCCGCGACTGAAGGAAGTGTTCGACACCATCGAGGCCTGGACCAAAACCAAGACGAAGTTCGAGGCCATGGAGGAGCTCAACAGGCACGACATTCCGTGCGGACCGATCCTCTCGATGGAGGAGCTGGCGGCCGAGCCCTCGCTGCGCGCGACCGGCACCGTCGTCGAGGTCGAGCACCCCAAGCGCGGCAAGTACCTCTCGGTCGGCAACCCCATCAAGATGTCCGACAGCCCTACCGAGGTGAAGCGCTCGCCGCTGCTCGGCGAGCACACCGAGGAGGTGCTCGCGGAGCTCGGCCTGAACGCGGGCGAGATCGGCAGGCTGCGGGCCGAAAAAGTAATCTGAGACAATTCGTTCGATGAGCGCACCCGCCCCTCAGGCGCGGGGCGCGGGAAGGCATGCGGGAGCGACCATGGGACACGATAAAAACGCGGTGCGGAAGATTCTCGATGCGGCCAGGGTCGCGGGCCGCGGCGCCCTGACGGCGCCCGAGGCCAAGGGCCTCTGCGAGGCCTACGGCATCCCGGTGCCGAAGGAAGCGGTCGCCGCCAGCGCCCCGGACGCGGCGCGAATCGCCGAGGGCATCGGCTTTCCGGTGGTGATGAAGATCGTGTCTCCGCAGATCCTCCACAAGACCGAGGCCGGCGGCGTGGTGGTCGGCGTCAGGAGCGCCGCCGAAGCCGAGCAGGCTTACGGCAACATCGTCGCCAGCGCGCGCCGCTACGACCCCAAGGCGAGCATCGAGGGCGTGCAGGTGCAGCAGATGCTCTCCGGCGGCCAGGAGGTCATCATCGGCGCGGTGACCGACCCGGCGTTCGGCAAGCTCGTGGCCTTCGGTCTCGGCGGCGTGCTGGTCGAGGTGCTCAAGGACATCACTTTCCGCCTCGCGCCGGCGAGCCGCGAGGACGCCCTCTCGATGCTCGATTCCATCGCCGCTGCGGAGATCCTCAAGGGCGTGCGCGGCAGTGCGCCGGTCGACCGCGAGTCGCTCGCCACCACGATCGTCAACGTGTCGCAGCTGGTGAGCGACTTCCCGGAGATTTGCGAGCTCGATCTCAACCCGGTGTTCGCCACGGCGAGCGGCGCGACCGCCGCCGACGTGCGCGTCGTGCTCGACTTCAAGCCCCTTACCGCGCGCTATCGGCCCGACCAGGCCACCATCGTGCGGCAGATGAACCGCATCATGAAGCCCGATGCGGTGGCCGTGATCGGCGCCTCGGCCGAGAACGGCAAGATCGGCAACTCGGTGATGAAGAACCTCATCAACGGCGGCTATCAGGGCGCGATCTATCCGATCCACCCGAACGCCGCGGAAATCCTCGGCAAGAAGGCCTACAAGAGCGTCAAGGACGTGCCGGGCGTGATCGACGTGGCGGTGTTCTGCATCCCCGCCAAGTTCGTCGCCCAGGCGCTCACCGAAGTGGGTGAGAAGAAGATCCCCGGAGCGGTGCTGATCCCGTCCGGCTTCGCCGAGACCGGCAACGTCAAGGGCCAGGAAGAGGTGGTGGCGGTGGCACGCAAGTACGACGTGCGCCTCATGGGGCCGAACATCTACGGCTTCTATTACACGCCGAAGAACCTGTGCGCAACCTTCTGCACCGCCTACGACGTCAAGGGAGCCACCGCCCTCTCCTCCCAGTCAGGCGGCATCGGCATGGCGATCGTCGGTTTCTCGCGCTCCTCCAAGATGGGCGTATCCGCGATCGTGGGCCTTGGCAACAAGTCGGACATCGACGAGGACGATCTGCTCACCTTCTTCGAGCAGGACGACAACACGCAGATCATCTGCCAGCACCTCGAGGACCTGAAGGACGGCCGCGCGTTCGCCGAGGTCGCGAAAAGAGTCTCGAAGAAAAAGCCGGTCGTGGTGCTCAAGGCGGGCCGCACCAGCATGGGCGCGCGCGCGGCGAGCTCGCACACCGGTGCGCTGGCCGGCAACGACAGGATCTACGAGGATGTCTTCAGGCAGTCGGGCGTCATTCGCGCCCGTTCGCTGCGCGACCTGCTGGAGTTCTCGCGCGGCATCCCGCTGCTGCCGACGCCGAAGGGCAACAACGTCGTCATCATCACCGGCGCCGGCGGCTCGGGCGTGCTGCTCTCGGATGCCTGCGTCGACAACCAGCTGTCACTCATGGCGATGCCGCCGGATCTCGACGCGGCGTTCCGCAAGTTCATCCCGCCGTTCGGCGCCGCGGGCAACCCGATCGACATCACCGGAGGGGAGCCCCCGACCACTTACCAGAACACCGTGCGCTTAGGGTTAACGGACGAGCGCATCCACGCCCTCATCCTCGGCTACTGGCACACGATCATCACGCCGCCGATGGTATTCGCGCGCCTGATGGTAGAGGTGGTGAAGGAGATGCGCGGCACAGGCATCGTGAAGCCGGTGGTGGCCTCACTCGCGGGGGACGTCGAGGTCGAGGAGGCGGCGGAGTATCTCTATCAGCACGGCATCCCGGCCTACGCCTACTCGACCGAGATTCCGGTGGCGGTGCTCGGCGCCAAGTACCGCTGGGCACGCGGCGCCGGGCTTATCCCCGCCACCTGACGCGCGTCTCAGGAGCCCCAGCGGGGCGCCCGCTTCTCGATGAAGGCCTGCACGCCCTCGAGAGCGGCCTCGTCCATCATGTTGCAGGCCATGGTCTCGCCGCCGGCCTCGTACGCGGCCGCGAGACCCAGCTCGACCTGGCGGTAGAAGAGCTCCTTGCCCATCGCGACAGCCACGCGCGGCTTGGCGACGATGCTCGCGACCAGCCGCTCGACCTCGGCGTCGAGCTCAGCAGGCTCCGCCACGCGATTGACGAGCCCGCGAGCGCGCGCCTCGTGCGCGTCGATGAACTCGCCCGTCACCAGCATCTCGAAGGCCTGCTTGCGCGAGAGGTTGCGCGACAGCGGCACGCCGGGTGTCGAGCAGAAAAGACCGAGATTGACGCCGCTGACCGCGAAACGCGCGTTGCTCGCGGCCACCGCCAGGTCGCACTGTGCCACCAGCTGACAGCCCGCCGCGGTGGCGATCCCCTGCACGCGCGCGATCACCGGCACCGGCAGACGCGTCAGGCTCAGCATGACGCGGCTGCACTCGGCGAACAGCCGCCGGTAGTAGTCGCGCGAGGGTTGCGCACGCATCTCGCGCAGGTCATGGCCGGCACAGAAGGCCTTGCCGGCGGCGGCCAGCACCACGACGCGCACCGACTCATCCGCCGCCAGCGCGTCCAGCTCGCGCTGCAGCGCCGCCAGCAACGCCTCGGACAGCGCGTTGTAGGCCTGTGGACGATTGAGCGTCAGGGTTACCGCGCCGCGCGAATCCTGAGTGCGCTTAACCAGCGGTTCATCTTGGCTCATGCTCTTCTCCTTGGGCCATTGTGCCGCGCCCGCGCAGCAGCAGCCAGTTGAGCGTCGCCGCCAGGATCACGGCGAGCAGGATCAGGCTCCTGCTGAAGTCGACGCGCGTCAGCAGCACCAGGCAGATCAGTACGCCGAGCAGCGGCAGCAGCAGTCCACCCGGCACGCGAAAGGTCGCGGCGTGCGGCTGCCGGCGTCGCAGCACCGGCACCGCGGCACACACGCCGGCAAAATAGAAAAGTCGCGCAAAGGCCGAGAGGGTCACGTTCCAGGTAAAGCTGCCGAGCAGGGCAAAGGCCCACACCAGCAGTGCGAACGCGACGATCGACAGGTGCGGCGTGCGAAATCGCGCGTGCACGGCCGCGAACCACGCGGGGAACTCGCCGCGCGCGGCGAGCGCAAACGTGGCGCGCGAGGCCGCAAGCAGGTGTGCGCTCAGGTAGCCGTACACCGAGACCAGCGCGCCGAGCGAGATGAGCGCCGCGCCGCCGCGGCCCATCATGACCCGCGCGACGTCGGCGAGCGGCCGCTCGCTCGCGCTCGCCTGCGGCAGCGCGCTCACCACGATGAGCTGCAGCGCCGTGTAAACGCAGGCGACGAGCAACAGAGCGACGAACAGCGCAAACACCACGTCGCGCCGCGGGTCGCGCGCCTCGCCCGCCGGAATGAGCGCCGCCTCATAGCCGCCGTAGGCGAAGAACATGAGCAGCATCGCCCGCAACCAGGCGTCGGCGCCCGCGACGGGCGGCGGCTGCACGACACTGGCGTGGCCGGCGATGAAGCAGAGACCGACGGCGCACACCAGTGCGAGCGGGATGAGCTTGGCAACGACGGTGACGTTGCTGACCAGCGTGCCCGAGGCGACGCCGCGATAGTTCGCCACCGCGAGCGTGCCGACCGCGAGCGAGATGATCGCGAGCCGCGGCAGCACACCCGCCGACCCCGGCCAGAATTCCCC
>JASHVF010000192.1 GCA_030039615.1 Gammaproteobacteria bacterium
GACGTGTCCCTTGAAATAGGTTGCCATTCGAGCTCTCCCATCAGTTGCGGCGTCCCCGTGTAGCTAACTGTGTCGGAACCGGGAGCGATCTCACCGGCCGCGGCGGCGCTAACTGTGCAGCGCGCCGAAGCCGCTCCGTTCATCGAGACCTGCGGCTCTCGCGCCGGCGCTCCATTCTGTTGCTGCGCAGCATCGTGGGCGACCTCATCCTTCGGTGGAGCTGTGCGACCCCATCTGTGCCCAGAGCCTTGCGGCGGCTGGCTACACTGCCGCGCCGCCAAGGGACGAGCCCGACCGAAATACAGTGGAACCTCCTGCTCGGCGCTCTCGTGATCGTCCTGGCAGGCATGCTCTCGCGCAGTAGCCGCGATACGCGATCGTAAGTAGCACCCACTATTGAAGAGCCGACGTGCAAGGCGAAAGCTTTTTTCGATGCGGGCGGCGACACGCTGCCCATCCTGGATCAAGGTTGCAGGAGCGATGAGTCAGGTATCCACGATCCGTCTGTTCTTGTTGCGAGGCGTTTATCTGTTACTCGCTGTCGGTGGCGGGTCAATCACTTGGGTGCAGATCCTCGATCCCACCAGCAAGTGGGAATTGATGCACGGCGTCGTAGTGGCCATGTTGGGGGCCATGTCCATCCTTGCGATCCTGGGGCTTCGGTATCCTCTGCAGATGCTGCCTTTGCTGTTCTGGGAAATCACGTGGAAGATGATATGGCTGCTTCGGGTGGCACTCCCATTGTGGCGATCACATCAAATGGACCAAGCAAGCGCGGATAATGCATTCGCATGCCTGCTGGTGATTATCGTCGCGGCCGCCATTCCTTGGCGTTACGTGTTCGAGCACTACGCAAAAAATCCAGGCGATCCATGGCGAATGCCCGGTTCACCTTCAACATGAGCGGCGCAGGACTCGAAACGTCGCCCCGGCTCGAGGCCCGCATTGCGGGAGGCCTGTATGTGCTGGTGATCATTCTGGGTGCCTACGCTGAGCTCGTGGGCCGCCAAGGTGTGATCGTCGACGGGGACCCGGCCGCTACCCTGCGGGCGATCGGTGCGCACCAAGGCAGCTATCGGCTCGGGTTCATGGCCGAAATGATCACCAACGTCCTTGCCATTCCCACAACCCTTATCTTGTGGAGGCTGCTGAGGCCGACCGGACCCAGGCTGGCTCTGATGGCTCTGGTGCTGGACCTTACCCAAAACACCGTCAACGCGATGAACGCGTGGACCCAGTTCGCGCCACTCACGCTGGTTCCCGGGGCGCCGGACGTGGCCGCCGTCTCGCCGGCCGAACTCGCGGCTCTGGCGCGCCTCGCCCTCCGTTGGCATGACGTCGGTTTCGATGTCGGCCTCACGTTCTTCGGCTTCGCACTACTGTTCGAGGGCTGGCTGGTGGCTCGCTCAGGTTACTTTCCCCGCTGGCTCGGGGCGATCTACATGCTCGCCGGCGCCTGTTACTTGGCGGCGAGCGGCGATTACTTCCTGGCCTTGCGCCTGCCGATCTCGCCGTATGTGCAATTCGGCTCTCTTGTGGGCGAGGCCGCCATGGCGCTGTGGTTGCTGATCGTTGGCGTCGACCAAGGTAGGTGGCGCGCCGCCGCTGCGGCTGCACAGCCGCTCGCATAGCGCGTGGCGAAGGCGCGCTACTCCTGCGCCTTAGCGACTCTACGGGAAGCGTGCCAGGTGCGAAGCTGCGCCAAGCGGACTCCTTTCAGGTTGTCGAGTACCACGAGCGCTCCAGGGAAGTCCTGAGCGCGCGTATACTCGTTCACCGTCACGACGGTCGGCACACCCGCAGTCCGCGCTGCTCGCAATCCCAGCGCCGAGTCCTCGAATGCCAGGCATTCCTGCGGGTCGAGTCCAAGGCGGTCGAGCACGTACTGGTACACCTCTGGGTGCGGCTTCTTCTGCCGAGCATCCTCGCCCGTCGCGATGACCTGGAACGCCCCCGCGCTCAGGGATGGCGTTCGCGCCAACAGCGCCTCAACGTTGGCGCGCGAGGTCGTCGTGGCGATGGCCAGCCGCAGGGCCGCCGCCCGCGCCTCCTGCAGCAAGCGCGCCGTGCCGGGACGCAGCCGAATCCGCCCCGAGTCGACCAGCCGCCGGTAGTGCCTCCCCTTGCGCGCGTGCAGGTCCCGGGCCAGCCGTTCTCGGCCGCGAAGGGGGATCTCCGTGGCATCGCTCGCGATGAAATGCAGGATGCGCTCGCGGCCGCCCGCCACGGCCAGCAGCTCTCCGTAGCGGGCGACGTCCCAGTGCCAGGGCCAGCCGGCCTCTGCGAAGGCGCGGTTGAAGGCGACGCGATGGCCGTCGCGCTCAGTGTCGGCGAGTGTTCCGTCGACATCGAAGATCAGCGCGCGGAGCACGGCACGCTCGCACAGCGCTCTCCAGCAGCGATGCGGCCTGCTAGCGACGTGAACCCCTGGATGAGTTCGCAGTCGAGGTGCTCGACGGGACGTCCCTCGTTATAGCCGTGGCGTACGCAGACCATGTCGCAGCCCGCGGCCCGCGCCGCATCGACGTCGTGGATCGAGTCGCCAACCATTAATACCTCTTCGGGGCGGACGCCGAGTTGCGCGCAGGCGGCTTCGAGGAGCTCGGGGTGCGGCTTGCGCTGCCGGACGCGGTCGCCGCCGAGCACGACGTCGATCAGCGCGGCGATGCCATAGCGGTCGATTATCGTGAGCGCTGGCTGCTGCGCGGCGTTCGTTACTACGCCGACCTTCAGACCCCATGCACGCAATTCCCGCAGCGTATGCGTCACGCGGGGGAAGAGCCTGCCGTGCAGGCCGATCGCCTCACTGTAGTGATGCAGGTACGACGCCAGCAGCGGTTCCACCAGGCGGTCGCGCGCTGCATCGTCGCGCAGTGCCTCCTGCACCGCGAGCACACGCTGGACGAGCACGCGCGGTCCTTGGCCGATGCGCTCGATGATTTCCTGCAGCGACAGCGCTCGCAGGCGGAACGCGCTGAGTGCGCAGTTCATGGCCACGGTGATGTCCGGCGCGGTGTCGACCAGGGTGCCGTCGAGATCGAACAGCACCGCTCGCAAGCGCCGCGGCGGCAGCCCCGTGGCCGGGCCGCTCACCGGGCGCGCCGTCGGTCCAGCACGCTGCGCACCCGCGCGCAGACTGCCTCGGTCGTTAGCCCGACGGCCGCGCTGACCGCTGCGGCCGGGGCGGATTCCCCGAACCGGTCGATTCCGACCACCGCACCCTCGAATCCGGTGTACGCACGCCAGAAGCTGCTTACGCCCGCCTCGATCGCAACGACCGGCAGCGCGCGCGGCAGCACCGCCAGGCGATAGTCTTCGGGCTGGCGGTCGAATGCGCCGCAGTTAGGCATGGACACCACGCGTGCAGCGACACCCTCCGGTTCCAGCATCTCTCGGGCGCGCATCGCCAGCTCGACCTCCGAGCCGCTCGCGAGGAGCGTTACCGATGCGGGCGCATCGCCGCCCGCCAGCACGTAGCCGCCGCGCTGGATATCCTCGAGCTGCTGCGGACTGCGCTGGTAGTGGGCAAGAGTCTGGCGCGACAGCAGCAAGCAGGTTGGCCCGTCGCGGCGCTCCAGCGCCGCGAGCCATGCGACTGCAGTCTCCACGGCATCGCACGGGCGCCACACCGCATTGTTGGGTATCAGGCGCAGACTGCTGGCGTGCTCCACCGGCTGATGGGTCGGGCCGTCCTCGCCGAGAGCGATGCTGTCGTGGGTGAGCACGTGGATCACCCGCTGGCGCATGAGCGCCGCCATGCGAATGGCATTGCGGCTATAGTCCGAGAACGTAAGGAAAGTGCCGCCGTAGGGGATGTAGCCGCCATGCAGGGCGATGCCGTTCATGATCGCGCCCATGGCGAATTCGCGTACCCCGTAGTTGATGTGATTGCCCGGGCCTGCGCCGCGCCGCACGGCGACGCTGCGTGCAACGGCGGTCAGGTTCGAGCCCGTCAGGTCTGCCGAGCCGCCCAAGAGCTCCGGTAGCGCCTCGAGAAGCGCCGCGATCGCGTTCTGCGACGCCTTGCGCGAGGGGATCCTGGCTCCTTCTGCCACCGTTGCCGAGAGCAGTCGCCGGCAGGTCTCGCGCCAGGTCGCCGGCAACTCGCGCCGGCACACGCGCCGCTCGAACTCCGCGGCCAGCTGCGGGTAAGCGTTCGCATAGGTGCCAAAGAGGCGTTGCCACTCGGCCTGCCGCGCGGCACCGGCGACCCGGGCGTCCCACGCCGCCCGCACCGCGTCGGGGATCTCGAATGGGGCCGCGGACCATCCCAGGTTGGCACGAGTCGCGGCGACCTCGGGCGCGCCGAGCGCCGCGCCATGCACCTCGTGTGTTCCGGCTTTGTGGGGACTGCCCTGTCCGATCACCGTACGGCAGCACACCAGGGTTGGACGGCCGCAGTCTTCCATCGACTGCGCGAGGGCAGCATCGAGCGCCCCGGACTCGTGCCCGGGAACGTCGCGGATCACACGCCACCCGTACGCCTCGAAACGCCGCGGGGTGTCGTCGGCGAACCACGGCTCCACCGGCCCGTCGATGCTGATGCCGTTATCGTCGTAGATAACCACCAGTTTCGACAGCGCGAGCGCGCCGGCCAGCGAGCCCGCCTCGTGGCTGATGCCCTCCATCAGACAGCCATCGCCCACAAACGCCCAGGTGCGATGGTCCACGATGGTGTGGCCGGGCCTGTTGAACTCCGCGGCCAGCAAGCGCTCCGCGAGCGCCATGCCAACGGCGTTGGCCAGGCCCTGGCCGAGCGGGCCCGTCGTGGTTTCGACTCCCGGCGTGACACCGACTTCCGGATGGCCGGGAGTCTTGCTGTGCAGTTGGCGAAAGCGCCGCAACTCCTCGAGCGGCAGCTGGTAACCGGTAAGATGCAGGAGGCCGTACAGCAGCATCGAGCCGTGGCCGTTGGAGAGCACGAAGCGGTCGCGGTCGGGCCAGTGCGGATCGCCGGGGTTGTGCTTGAAGTGCACCCGCCACAGCGCCTCGGCCACCTCGGCCATGCCCATCGGCATGCCGGGATGCCCGCTGTTGGCGGCCTCGACGGCGTCGACGGCGAGGAAGCGCAGCGCATTGCAGAGCTCGCGGCGCTCGGCGCCGCGCGGTTGCAATTGCGCGCTCACGCGGCGGCCTCCGCGGCGCGCCGCTTGCGGTCCATGAGCCGCAGCACCATGGGTGTGAAGATGAGCTCGATGGCGAGCCCCATCTTTCCCCCCGGGACCACGATGTTGTTCGGCCGGCTCATCCACGAGTTCTGCAGCATCGAGAGCAGATAGGGGAAATCGATGCCCTTCGGATTGGTGAAGCGAATCACCACCATCGATTCATCGGCGCTCGGAATCTCGCGGGCGATAAACGGGTTGCTGGTGTCCACCGTCGGCACGCGCTGGAAGTTGACGTGCGTGCGGCTGAACTGCGGGCAGATGTGATTCACGTAATCCGGCATGCGCCGCAGGATCGTATCGACCACGGCCTCCGGGGTATAACCACGAAGGTGCCGGTCGCGATGGATCTTCTGGATCCACTCGAGGTTGACGATCGGCACCACGCCGACCAGCAGGTCCACGTGCCGCGCCACGTCGACGCCGTCGTCGACGTAGGCGCCGTGCAGTCCCTCGTAGAAGAGCACATCGCTGTCGGGAGTCATCGCCTGCCAGTCGGTGAACGTCCCCGGCTCGCAGCCGAGCTCCTTCGACTCCGCCGCATCGTGCACGTAGCGCCGGATGCGCCCCTGCCCGGTCTCGCCGTAGGCCGCGAACGTTGCGGCCAACTCAGTGAGAAGATTCGCCTCCGGGCCGAAGTGACTGATGGCGGGTCCCTTGCCGCTGTCGGCCGCTCGCACGCGCTCACGCATCTCGACGCGACCGTAGCGGTGAAAGGAATCGCCCTCGAGCACCTGAGGCCTGATGCCCTCGCGGCGGAAGATATGCGCGAAGGCGTTCATGACCGTCGTGGTGCCCGCGCCGGAGGACCCCGTCACGGCGATGATCGGATGTCTGATCGACATGCGCTTATACCGGGCGGCCGCTCACAGGCGCGCTTCCGGACGAAACAGCGACCTCTCGTTGAAAAGCGGCGAGCTGAACGGCAGGTCGGCACCGCTCGCGTGCTCGGCATGGTAGCGCTCGATGCGCTCGACCTCGCAGCGCGAGCCCATGATCAGGGGAACGGGCTCATGCAGCGCCTGCGGCTTGAGCTCGAGCAGCCGTTGATCTCCGGTAGTCGCCCTGCCCCCCGCCTGCTCGATCAGCAGGCTGATGGGATTGGCCTCGTACAGCAGCCGCAGCCTCCCCTGCCGCGTTCGATCGCGCGTGTCGCGCGGATGCATGAAGATTCCGCCGCGCATCAGGATACGATGCGTCTCCGCGACCAGGGAGGCGATCCAGCGCATGTTGAAGTCGCGGGCGCGGACGCCCGCGCGTCCCGCCTGGCACTCGCTCACGTAGCGCTGCACCGGCGGCTCCCAGAAGCGCGCGTTGCTGGTGTTGATCGCAAACTCACTCGTCTCGGATGGAATCTGCAGGTTCGGGTGCGTCAGGATGAAGTTGCCGATCTCGCGATCCAGAGTAAAGCCGTGGGTGCCCTTGCCGACGGTGAGGACCAGCATGGTCGCGGGCCCGTAGATGGCGTAGCCCGCCGCGACCTGCTGCAGGCCGCCCTGCAGGTAGTCGCCCATTGCGGGCGGCTCGTCGGCGTCGTGGCGCAGCACCGAGAAGATCGTGCCCACCGACACGTTGACGTCGGCATTCGATGATCCGTCAAGCGGATCGAACACCAGCAGGTAGCGCCCGCGCGCGTACTCTGCGGGGATGGGATACGGCTGCGGCAGCTCCTCGGAAACCATGCCGGCGACGAGCCCGCCCCACTCGCAGCTGCGTACCACGACTTCGTGTGCCAGCGCATCGAGCTTCTGCTGCGCCTCGCCCTGCACGCTGGTCGCGCCCTGCTCGCCGAGATACCCGCCGAGCGCTCCCTTGGCGGTCATCGCCGAGATCGCCTTGACCGCCGCCGCGACGTCGACCAGCAGCGCCCCGAGATCATTCGCGCCGCGGATGCCGGTCAGCTGCTGGATAAGGAACTTGGAAACCGTCGTACGCCCGAGGTGCATGTGCCACGACTCCTTATTCATGGGTGCTGTATTTACGGGTGCTGTGTGGCCGACGCCGCGAACACCCGGCTGGCGCGGATGTCGGCGGCGTCGATAGTCGTGAGTTCGTCGGCGCTGAAGCGCCGATCCCGCTCCGCGAACAGGCGGCTCGCCTGCCGCAGCCGCGCCCGATCCAGTGCGTTGCGTACGCTGCGTGCGTTGGC
This sequence comes from Gammaproteobacteria bacterium, assembly GCA_030039615.1. Taxonomy (GTDB): domain Bacteria; phylum Pseudomonadota; class Gammaproteobacteria; order Steroidobacterales; family Steroidobacteraceae; genus 13-2-20CM-66-19. The sequence goes on from JASHVF010000192.1 coordinate 7,315, forward strand.
GAAATGCGGCTGCCGCAGGCGATGTGTCAGGTACTCCTCGAACGCCGCGCGCGCCTCCGGCGAGAACCGGTAATGCTGCTCCGCGAGCAGCTTGTCGGCGATCAGAATGAGTTCACCCGGGGTATAGTCCTGGAACTCCAGGTGGTGCGTGACGCGCGAGCTGAGGCCCGGATTGGAGCGGAAGAAGGTCTCCATGCGATCCCGGTAGCCGGCAAGGATGACCACGAGGTCATCGCGCTGGTTCTCCATGACCTGCAGGAGAATCTCGACGGCTTCCTGCCCGTAGTCGCGCTCGTTTTCCGGCCGATAGAGGTAATACGCCTCGTCGATGAAGAGCACGCCGCCCATGGCGCGCTTGAGAACCTCGCGCGTCTTCGGCGCGGTGTGTCCAATGTACTGGCCCACCAGGTCGTCGCGGGTGACGGCCACCAGGTGCCCCTTGCGCACGTAGCCGAGGCGGTGAAGTATCTGCGCCATTCGCATCGCGACCGTAGTCTTGCCGGTACC